>JBJMGJ010000175.1:0-5059 GCA_045807965.1 Bryobacteraceae bacterium
TCCGGTGATATTTCGCCTGTGAAAGCGCCCTCGCGCTCCCAAAAGACGTTTTGTCCGCCAATTGCTGTCTCTGTACCGGACGTAGCAGCGACGGCAGCGGGAATCGCCAGCGCCGGAGGGCAAACAACAAGCTCACACTTGCCCGCACTCGGAACTGGTTGCGCCTTCAACTGCTCAAAAAAATCGGTGGCATCTTGGGCGGTCTTGTACATCTTCCAATTGGCCGCCATAACTCGCCTTCTCATAGGGCTCGAGAACGAACTATCCTTTCTGAATCTCGCGGAAAAAGCTTGCGCCGGCTGGAATCGGACCGGCGCCGAACACTTCGGCTACAGTCTGCCCGATATCCGCGAGTGAATCTCTTACTCCAAGAGGAACGCCGGCCTTCGCGTCGGGACCATAGACAAGCAAAGGCGTGAACTCGCGAGAGTGGTCCGTCGAAGGTGTTGTCGGATCACAGCCGTGATCGGCGGTCAGAATCATCAGATCTGTTTCCCTCAGAGGCAGCGACGGCAGCCAGCAATCAACTGCTTCCAACGCTGCCGCATAGCCCTCGACATCATTGCGGTGCCCGTACTGCTGGTCGAAATCAACGAGGTTGACGAAGATGAGTCCAGTGCTATGTTTATGCATAGCCTCCCGCGTTTTCTCCATCCCGTCCGCATTGTTCTTGGTCTTTTCCGAGCTTGAGATACCACGCCCGAGAAAGATGTCCGAGATCTTCCCGATCGCATGCACAGGGACGTTGTGCGCCGCGAGCTGATCGAGGAGCATTCCTTGCGGGGGCGGCGTAGCGTAGTCTTTGCGATTCGGCGTGCGCACAAAATGGCCAGGTTCGCCCGTAAACGGTCGTGCAATTACGCGCCCGACCTCGTGTGGCCCACGGAGAATCTCTCGCGCCGTTTCGCACATGCTGTAAAGATCGGCGAGGGCGATGACACTTTCATGCGCGGCGATCTGGAAGACGCTATCGGCGGAAGTGTAAACGATGGGAGATCCGGTTCGAAGGTGCTCCGCCCCGAGCTCTTCGATGATTTCGGTGCCCGAAGCCGCTTTGTTGCCCAGGCACTTGCGCCCGATTGCCTTCTCAAACGGGGCGAGCACTTCCGGCGGAAACCCGTAAGGATAGGTGGGAAACGGCTTGTCCAATATGATTCCGGCCATCTCCCAATGACCGGTCGTCGTGTCTTTACCCGGCGAAGCAAGAGCGCACTTCCCGAATGCCGCGCCCGGCCTCTCGGAACGTGCTAATCCCGCGATCATCTCGATGTTCGCTAATCCCAGGCGGCACAAATAGGGCAGACGTAGCGGACGCACTCGCGCCAGGTTACCCAAGGTGTTGCTACCTATGTCGCCGTATGCCGCGGCATCCGGCATGGCGCCAATACCAACACTGTCAAGAACGATCCAGACCACGCGCCGAAACGCGGAACTCATTGCGGGACCCTCGCGGCATTCTGAAAGCTCAAGGAATCCAACTCACTTCGCTTTCCCATCGGAGCCGGCGGGCGATGTCGCTTGAGGTGTTAAACCCGTAAACTGCTCCTTCAGCCGCGCCGCACGCTCGCGGGCGAGATGCATGAACGCGGGACGCGACGAAATCCGCTCCAGTAACGGAACAAACTGCAGGGGAGCGACGAGCTGCTTTCGAAGCCAAAGCGACTCTAACTCGGCCAGCGCATCGTTAACACCTAGCTTGTCGAAGTGCACGGTCCGATCGAGGCCGATATAACTGCGTTCCGACGCGGCAATTTGTTCGAATTTCTCAAGCAACTGCTGCGCATTCACATCCAGGGAATAGTTGAAAACCGCTTCAGTCGGAGTACCCGATTCCGGTTCGTATCGGAATGTCTTCTTGCCCGTATTGGCAACCTTCAAGCCGGATTCCAGCTGGCCATTGAAGTACCCCAGCTTGTCGGCAAGAGCGAATAACGCAGCCACGTTGCCGTCCGGGAGTTGGGCTTTCACCGGCTGTTCGTCTTCCTTCTGAGACTCTTTGTACTCGAGCGAGCCTCCCTTATCGACGCTAACCCAAACGTACTCCGGAACGCTTCCAGGGAAGCTCTTGATGAAGATCAAACGAGATGGACCTGCAAAGGATGAGAGCGCTACCGCGACGAAGACGATCGGAAGCGCGACCCTCACTAATTCGCCCCGGCCGCCACAGGGAAATTCATCCGCGCCCCGTGGCAAATCGCCACTGCTAAAGCATCGGTGGCGTCATACGAGCTAAACTGCCGATCAATGCCGAGTAGCGAATGCACCATCATCTCGACCTGATGTTTTTCAGCTCGCCCGTAACCAACCACACTGATCTTCACTTCGAGAGGCGAGTACTCGTTCACCGGCAACCCGGCTTCCGCCGCCAGCAAAAGAGCAACCCCCCGGACGTGAGCCAGCTTGAGCGCCGACTTCGTGTTAACGGAATGAAAGACTTCCTCGACGGAGACAACTTGCGGGGTGAAACCGGAGATCACGGACCGAAGTTCACCGGCAATGTGAACCAACCGGTGCTCCAGAGGATAATTGGCCTTCGTGCGTATCACCCCGGCAGTAACAAAGCGGTGAGTCCGTCCATCGGAGTCGATGACCCCGTAACCGGTTTTCTCCGTGCCGCAATCGATTCCGACAATCCGCATTCGCGATTCCCGCGGGCCTCAACTTGCGGCACGCAAGGTGAAGAGCTCTAGGCGAGCACTTCCTCCTCATCGAGTTCGTGGTTTCCGTAGACGCTCTGAACGTCATCGTGCTCTTCCAGAGCATCGTAGAGCTTCTGCATCGCGCTGGCGTTCTTGCCTTCCAGCTTGACCGTATTCTTCGGCACCATGGCGATTTCGGCGGACTCAGTCGGTATCCCTGCTGATTCGAGCGCTTTCAGAACAGTTTCATGGGCTTCGGGCGGCGAGAGGATCTCCCAGGCTCCGCCCTGGTCCCGAATGTCATCTGCGCCAGCATCCAAAAGAATGCCCATCAGCTGATCTTCCGTGGCTTTCTCCCCGTCAACGAAGATTTGGCTCTTCCGTTCGAACATCCAGGAAACGCTGCCCTGTTCGCCCATGTTGCCGCCGTTTTTGGAGAAGATATGCCGAACTTCGCTGACCGTTCTGTTGCGATTATCCGTCGCGACGTTCACGAGGACAGCAGCTCCGCCCGGACCGTAGCCCTCGAACATGATCTCGTCGATCTGGCCGCCTTCGAGTTCACCCGTGCCGCGCATGATCGCGCGTTTGATGTTGTCGGCAGGCATACTGACCGCCTTGGCTGCGGTGATCGCGGTCCGAAGTCTTGCGTTTGAATCGGGATCACCACCATTTCGAGCGGCGATCATGATTTCCTTAATCAGACGCGTGAAGATTTTGCCGCGCTTGGCATCTGTGGCCGCTTTCTTGTGCTTGATTGTGGCCCACTTACTATGTCCAGACATGCGAAAGCCTAATTGTTCCTGACCTTCAAGAATATCAGAGAAAGAAGACCTCTACCCAGCGGCTCTGGTGATCGGAACGCAGACCGAGTAAGTGGTCCCGGTAAGTTCATCCGGCTCGGCTGATTCGCCGGGCAAATCACAACGCGACCGCTGCGGACTCCGTTGCAGCGATATCCGCAGGCAGCAATTAACACCAATAATTACAGAATTATCGTCTATTTAAAACCAAATTGCTCGGTATTTGTTGCCAATATCAGTTGCTTAATCGACATTGCATTAATGCTAATACGCCCGTAACTTATTGTAATATATGGACTAACTTACTTCATCGGAACGTAAATGACTGAATACTTTTCGTAATTAGCACAAATTACCTAGTATTTAATACTTGACTGCACCGTAATTACACTGTATTTTCTACTTAGGGCGGTAGAAAATGCACCTTCCAGTTATTCTCGATCAGATTTTTTCCCTAATCGGCCTTCTCCTCGGCTAATCCGGCGGCCCGCTGCTGGTCCCCCTGCACATGGACTGCGCCCGGAGGCGGTTGAGCCACTCGGTTTCGCGTACCGGTGCACACGGCCAGATGAGCCGCACTAGTGAATAATTTTCAGTTGTGTAGTTTTGGGAGCTGCAGGACAAAACTCGGTTCTGGCGGAGAGGGGGGGATTCGAACCCCCGGTAGCGTTTTTGACACTACGACGGTTTAGCAAACCGCTGCTTTCGACCACTCAGCCACCTCTCCATCGGGCTCAAGCGTAAAAACGCTTCGGCCGACCGGCAGTCTTCAGCAATCGTAGCACAGGAAGAGGCCCTCCCCGACAGTACAAGGCAGGGCTCTAAAACCCGCGCTGCATGGGCATCGCAAGCGGTGGTTCTACCAAAAAATCAGCCGTCCTGATTTCTAAAACCGCGTCACGAATCGCTTGTTCTCGGGCCGGCTCCGTGGTGACTACGAACGGAAGATCGCGCCAGTCCTCGCGCGGAAGCTGGAGCACGGCATCAATACCAATGTTGTGCTTCGCCAGAATCGTAGCGAGAGTTGCGATGATGCCGGCCTTATCCTCAACCCGAAATCGCAGATAATAAGGCAGCGTTTGCGCTGCCAGCGATACCGGCTTGTATTCGCCCAGGCGATCGTGTGCAAATGGGCTAACCCGACTAGGACTGCCGCAGCGCATCTCCCGTGCTACTCGCATAAGATCGCTGACCACAGCGACGCCGGTGGGCTTGGATCCGGCGCCGCGGCCATAATAAAACGTGTCTTCGCCGTATTTACCCCGAATCCAAATCGCATTGTAAGCGCCTTTTACGTGGGCGAGGATGGCGTCTTGCGGTATCAGGCTGGGTCGTACGGAGAGCAACAAGCCTTCGTCCGTCTGCCGCGCAAGGCAGAGCAGCCGAATCGTGTGCTTCAGTTGATGCGCATACTGGAAATCCACCGGCATGATTCGCCGGATACCTTCAGTTGAGATATCGGAAGGAGTCAGCCGTTCTCCGAACGCCATCGCGGCGAGAATGGCCAGCTTCGACCGCGCGTCCAGTCCATCCACATCGGCCGATGGATCGGCTTCAGCGTAACCGAGGTGCTGCGCTTCCGCCAACACGGAATCAAAAGCCGCATTGCTCTTTTCA
>JBJMGJ010000176.1:0-9282 GCA_045807965.1 Bryobacteraceae bacterium
AGACGGTGAACATGATCCGCAAAGGGCAGGTGAGGTGGTTGGCGAAGGGCGACATCACCCAGCAGGTCGCGTTCATCTCTCGCCTCTTCGGGATCGGCATCGCTGCCTGATGACACCCCTCGCGCCCTCGTTTTCAGGTTCGCAACACTTCCACACAAGCAGCCCCCTAGCGCGGTAAGCGAGAGGCTTAGGACAAGCTAAACATCAACGTGAACGCCTATACGCGACGTGAGCGCATCCCGCGAACTTGCATCAGCACTTCTGCGGCTAGCAGGGGAAGCACCCAGTCTGCCCAGCTAATTGTCAGGATACGGTCGGTGATGGGCCGTAGGTGGGATGTCGGCCCGTAGTCGTTCAACAGGCGAAACGAAACAAACCCAAACGTGATGATGTACGCACGCACCATCCATTCCTTATGGATTTGAACGCGGCCTTTCCGGATCGCGTAGTAGGCCATCGTCGTTGTCGTAATCCACGCGGCTGCGTTGACAAGCAGAGAGAAGCCAAATGCCCACCCAAAGGTGGTACCGATGGCGAGGCGAACGGCAGCCGCGGAAGCAACCGCGACCGAGACAAGGAATACGTATCCGGTAAAGCGATGCAAGCGCACGTACCGCACGCGAAAGCCGGTCCAAAACTGCCAGGGGCCCGATAGCAAGGCGTTTGTCCCCCCACTCACATGCATCAGCAGCCATCCCCGCATCTCCCAGTAGTGGGCTCCTCCTCGATTGAATGCCGCCTGAGTGTACTGTATGTAATAGTGGAAGGCGTATTTCGCAAGAAATGCGAGAGCAACCGCCAGAATCGCAGCGAAAGCAAGCACCTTGAAGCCGGTGTACAGCGCATGCCGACCTTCGGAAACCGTCAAGACGCGCGGCGCGAGTGTTGACATGAGTTGTCTCCTGTGAGGCCCTCACTCTACCACGAAATTGTGCTTGCGGGTTATGTGGCCGCCAATGCTGACGCGGTGACAAGCCAGGCTCGGTGCCGGTCCAGGGGGTTACGAGGTCCGCAGGTTGCACGATTGGTCCCGGTCGGGCTTGGAAGTAAGAAAGGTGGAGCTTACTCCCAGACATGACCAAAGCCGAATAGGATGAGCTCCCCTAAGCATCAGTTTGGCTGCACTCACTGACAAGAAGCTATTCGCAGGTCCGAGCAGCACTGGAACTGCTCGCAGCCATAGCTTGCGCGAGTGGGAGCGAGGCCGCGCGCACCACAAACTACGCCTTTACTTCCTGCGTTTCTTCCTCCCCTTCCAGCTTCTCCACCACAACCCACGCAATCCGATTGCGGTCCATCTCGGCGACCGTAAACCGTCGTCCGTCATGGACGACCGATTCGTCCACCATGGGGATGTGGCCGAATTGATAAAGGAGAAAACCCGCGAGCGTTTCAAAACCCGCTTCGCCCGGGAGATCGATTCCGTATTGCGTCTCAAGCTCTCGAATCGTCGTATTGCCTTCCAGCCGCAAAGTTTTCTCTTCGGGCGGCGTCTCCGGCCGGACCAGGTCGTGTTCGTCTCCGATGTTCCCGAAGACCTGCGCGAGAACATCCTCCAACGTCACGAGACCGGTCACAGTGCCGAACTCGTCGACCACGAGCGTCATGTGCGTCTGATTTCTTCTGAACTCGTCCACGAGCTGATTGAGAGGTTTGGTTTCGGGCACTACCAGCGGTTTACGCACGAATCGGCGTAATCGGAACCCGCGCCCCGCCCGACGCTGATCGTAGGCGAACCGGCGCTGATCCCAAAGTCGCATCAAATCCTTATAGTGAACGAATCCGATGATATGTTCGGGGCGGTCTTCATAAACAGGAAGTCGCGTGTACTTGTATTCCGCCATGGTGCTGAGCACCTGGTCGAGTTCCGCATTCACCGGCAGCGAAACGATCTCGGGCCTGGGTGTCATAATCTCCCGGGCCGTGTAGTCCGATAAGTCGATCAGGTTCTGAATAGCATCTTGTTGAAACTCTTCCAGGTGTCCCTCATGGCGACTTGATTGAACGATATATTTGAGTTCTTCGGGAGTGTGCCCGCCGTGCGCGTGCTCTGCGCCAAGCCCGAACACCCGCAGCACCAGAGCAGAGGACTGCTCGATCACCACAACAAAGACGTGCGACAACCGGTAGAACACCAACAGTGCCGGCGCCGCTAACATGGCGACGCGATCCGCTTTCTGAATTGCGAGATTTTTCGGTACGACTTCGCCGATGATGACGTGAGCGTAACTGATGACCAGGAACGCCACGGCGAATCCAATGCCGTGCAGCACTGCTCGCGATACGGGCACTTGTATGGAGTCGAGTACACCCCGCAGCAGTTGATATATGGTGTCTTCGCCGGCCCAGCCGAGCCCGAGACTCGCGAGCGTGACGCCAAACTGAGTGACGGAAAGAAGACGGCCCGGATTGGCCAGCAGGTTTAGAGCGCTTTGAGCCCCGGTGTGTCCCTGTTCAGCCAGTTCTCGCAACCGAGACTGCCGGACCGACACGAGAGAGACTTCTGCCGCGGCAAAGAAGCCGTTTGCCGCGAGAATCACGACAAGAACAAGTAGCCGGAGGCTCATAGGAGACGAGAGCGGGTAAGAACCCCAGAGTAAAATCGATGAGTGCTAACCCGAGTAGTGCGTGCCATCAACGTGATCGTGGCCTTACTGGTCGTGTTCATTGCTGTTGCTGTCTACTGGTTTGTGTTTCGCCCTTTGCCGAAGACGTCTGGCACCATCATTGCGCCGATTGGATCCGAAGCAGTCGTGCGCCGCGATGCCCGCGGTGTTCCGCATATCGAAGCGACATCTTGGCAGGACGCGGTGTTCCTTCAAGGTTATGTAACGGCCCAAGACCGATTGTGGCAAATGGACAGCCTTCGACGCTTCGGCGGCGGTGAACTCGCTGAGGTCTTCGGGCCGGCCGCGCTCCCGTCGGATCAGCAGTCGCGTAGCATGCGAATGCGGGCTATCGCGGAAGCAGATGTGGACAGACTTCGCCCGGAGGACAAAGCGAGCCTGGTTGAATACGCCCGCGGAGTAAACCACTTCATCGAAACGAATCGCGGCAGATACTCGCTTGAATTCTCCATTCCCGCTCGAGCTTACGACCCTAGGCCCTGGTCAGTCGTGGACTCGATCCTTATTGCGCTCGTAATGTTTCGCGACATGACGGACAACTCCCGATTCGAGTTCAACAAAGGCATCCTTCTCGGAATGGCGGACCCTGCGAAAGTAAGAACGCTTTTTCCCGCTATGCAAGGACAATTCGTGCCGCCGGGCTCGAATGCCTGGGCAGTATCTGGATCGCATACTCTGGACGGCAGTCCCATAGTGGCGAACGATCCGCACCTGGCCTATCGCGTCCCCGGCACCTGGTATCTGGCGCACCTCAAAGCTCCCGGACTCAATGCGTCAGGCGCGACGCTGCCAGGTTTACCGGGAATCGTCACTGGACACAACGCGCAAATCGCCTGGGGACTTACCAACCTCGAAACAGATGTCATGGACCTCTATCGTGAGCAGATGGACGAGCGAACAGGACAATATGTGTTCCAGGGCAAGGTGGAGCAGGCGCAACTCGATCGGCAGTTCATCGGAGTGCGGGGGAGTAAACCTGTTCAACTGGACACGTGGGTCACAAGGCACGGCCCGATCTTCATTCGAGAGAACGGCAATGCATACAGCGTCCACTGGAGTGCCGCGGATGGATTCGACTGGCCCGTCTACGCATTGAATCGAGCTGGCAACTGGTCGGAGTTCCGTGAAGCCCTGCGCGGGTATTGGGGACCGGGCATGAACTTTGTATACGGAGACCGGGCCGGTAACATCGGTTTCCAGACTGCCGGAAGAGTCCCTATCCGCGGCGATGGTGCAATGCCTGTGGCGAGCGATGCGCCCCTTGACGGATCTGCTGGCGTTGCCGAGTGGACCGGCTGGGTACCGTTCGACCAGATGCCGCATGTTTACAATCCGGCTTCCGGGACCGTTGCGACAGCCAATCAGAACCCTTTTCCTCCCGATTTCCCGTATGAGGTGACTGGAAGTTTCGCAGACCGCTACCGGGTTGAACAGATCAATGCCCTGCTGCGCGCCAAACCCAAGCTGTCGGTCGGCGACATGCTCAGCATTCAGAAGGACGTTTATGCTGCGTATGACCGCTTCCTGGCTCATCAGATGATCAAGGCTGTGAAGAAGCGGGCCGCCGGTGATAGCGAATTGCGAGCGGCCGCGAATCTTCTGGAACACTGGAGCGGACAGATGGAGAAAGACCAGGCCGCTCCCTTCATTACACAGACCATGGATGGCCTGATGGGTCGCAACCTGGTCGAGACCTTGGCGAAAGCATCCAAGGGGAGCGAAGCGAAGATTCCGGATATCGCACCGCGCTCGCAAGTCATTGAGACGCTATTGCGCAACCGTCCGAGCGGGTTCGTCAAAAACGATGACTGGGACGAATGGCTGGTAGAGCGACTGAAGGAGACCTTGAAGATCGGAAGGAACGAGCAGGGCAGTCCGATTTCCAAATGGCGCTGGGGCAACAAACTGCAGTGGAACCTCATCCATCCCGTTGCTAATGGGATTCCGCCGCTCGAGTATTTCTTTGACATTGGGCCGGTCGAAATGAGTGGCTCGGGTACGACGGTGAAGCAGACGTCGGCGACCCTCGGTCCCTCGGAACGCATGGTGGTTGATCTGGGCAACCTGGATCGATCGGTGCAAAACCTTCCCTTAGGCGAATCAGGCTTCGTGGGATCCAAGCACTACAAAGATCAATGGCCGGCATACTACGCGGGAAAGAGCTTTCCCATGGAGTTTGACCACGTCGATGCGAGGGAGGTGCTGAAAGTTCGGCCGCAATAAGACGAATTGCTACGCCGTTGCTTGATGCTCTCGCTTCAGGTAAAAGCCGGTCTTGTGTACTTCTGCAACCCGTTCCGGTTCGAGGTCCTGAGCCCGCCAGTAGTGTGTCACGAGCGTCTTGCGCGTATGCGTTCGCTCTTTGATGCCGGTGCCGCCGTGCAGCAGTTGGCCGTGCCAAACGAAAACATCGCCTTCGCGGCCCAAGAATTCCTGCGGGCTGGCTCCGGTCGCTTTGAGTTGCTCTTCGATATAGGCGCGGCACGCCGGCATTTCCTCGTTCACGGCGTGAGTACCGCCATGCGAAAACCGGAAAGGCGGAATTTTGTGGGTGCCGGGGTAGTAGACCAAAGGGCCTGCGTCCGGTCGTACGTCCTCTAAACAAATCGAGCTGACTGCCAGGTTGTTCTCGAGGGGAGGCGGCATAAACCAGCTGTCGATGTGATCCGGTTGCTGACTTCCCCAGAGGAAATTGAGCGAGTTACAGATCATGGGAGCCCCGTCGAGCAGTTCCGATAAAAGTGCTGTAAGCCGGCGGCTTAAAGCCAGGTGCCGGACCTCGGGTTCCTGCAGGAACAGATCGTTTATCTTGATCGGCCCAGTGAACGCTTCGGCCGGAGCTTCCGACCCCCGGAACCTCTTCCCGATGTATTGGCCATGCAGAACATCAACGGTGGCATTGCCCAGCGTCTTCGGGTTCGAGAGAATTCGGTCAACAACAGCGTTCACCGCGCGTACCTCTTCCGGCTTAAAGAAACCGGAAAGAACCAGATAGCCGTTGTCTGTCCAGAACTGCTTCTGATCTGTGCTGAGAGTTGCTTTTCCCCAAGGAAGTCGCATAAACGTGAGTAGTCTAACATGGCGAACTACGTTGGCGACCAGTACGAACCTGGATCGCGCAGGAGGGCAGTTATGAAGCGTTCACTACTGCTGGATGCCGTTCTGGCTGGCGTTCATACTGAGCGGCAAGCTCGCTTCGGAGCTTGACGAGGCGGCGGCGACCTGGACACTCGTGTTTCCGTCGCGAATCGGGCTAAGTTGAGCTTGGGAGGCGTCGAGCAGCGCCGCTCGCGCAATGACAGTCCGCGCGTAGCAGGCAACCATGTCCACGCCGGAAGCGTATTGGAAATTGGGCCTCTGCACGGTACCGTTATAGGCGCCTGCCGCCAGGATCACGTCTCCGTGGAACTGCTCAAGCAAATCCGCCAAAAGCAGCCCGGCATAAGTCGTCAATAACTCGCCGGTGACATCCTCCATTCGGAACTCTCGCGGAGGTCGAAGCCTCGCAGGCAGTCTCGTGTAATCTCGAGAGTCACGAAGGTACAGCCGGTGAGCGTCTCTGAGCGATTCTCTTGTGATCTGCCATACGCCCGAGGAATCGTTCTTCACGAGAACGCCCTTGCGAACTCGACGGAGAATAACGTCTCCAGGATCGGCGTGCCGCTTCCACTTGGTATTCTCAAGGTCTCCCGGTACGCTCATATAGTTGTTCTCCATGGCACCGACACCGACCATAAGGCTCAAGGGAATTTCGAAGAAGTCGGCGACAGTCATCATGTCGGCTGCCAATTGATCCGCCTCGTCTCGGTTCAGTGGAGAAGGTGCGCCATCTGGGTTGCCTCGAGTGCGGCGATCCGTCAATGATTTGAACCGGATGAATTGCCCGAGCTTCATGCGAAGCGTTCCTGGATCGATCAGCCGGAGTGGGTCGTCCGAAGGGGTTCGAAAAAGATGGACGAGAAAGCTCGTTTCGGCGGCGTACCTGTCTACCACTGATTCCGTATACCAGCGATAGTTAAGCTCAGATGTCAGACCTTCATCCTGCCAAAGCGCAAGCTCTTCCACTGCCGTTATCAGATCGCTTGGGAGTTCGACAGCCACCCTGTATGTGGCTCCGCTCGCGGCAGCATCGGACACCAGAAACAACCTGTAATGACCAAGCTCAGGTTGCGAACGAAAATTGTCGAACATCAGATAGGCGAAGAACCGATCGTCAAATTCGGCTAGATCGGCAACCAGTTTGCGATCGAGCATCGAAACGGTGCAATGGTCTGCTGTCGTTCCAACCGTGAGCAACGAACGTGGTTGTTGAACGACTAACGTCCTCGGCCAATAGTGATAAGAAAATCCGGCGAGTGCCGCAACGGCTGCGGCCGAAGCAAAACTCAGAAACCAGCGAGCCGGCAATGAGATTCGTCGACGAGCACTCGAGTCTCCGGCGTCGCCAACCCCTGGGCATTCGGTCTCGACACCGGCAAACGCGGAAGCCTTCACAACCGGACCTTACCTACTACTAAAAAGCGACGGATTCCGGGCACAAACAGTTTCGGATCTGGTGCCAGGGAAGCCCGGGCATGCCGAAGGCAACGGCCGAACCCGGCTTGGAGCCGTCGGGACGGTCAGTTCTGGCCCGAAAGCGGCATTCGTAACGTAATCGGGCAATGATCGGAAATCCGAGGTCCTAAAGCCGTATTCAAGTGCGACAATGTACGGCCGAACTGAGGAGTGAGTATCCCGGTCTGACCGGTACCTTCGACCGCAAGCTGATCGCGAAGTGGATTCCGATAACGAGGCGCAACATTGCATGCAGATGACGCGAACCGCAGTTGTAGGCATTCATGTCCTTTCGCGTTCCTTGCGCCGGCCGAGTCGTGATGCGCCCTTGTAGTGCACGGTGCGAGTTGGGGAGAAACGGTCTTGACTAGCCACAGTCCTACGTTCAGAAACGCAATGCCTGACCAAAAAGAGCACGAAAAAGAAGAAAATCTGGTTGAGTCTCCCGGACTGGCTGAGAAAGCAGCGAGGTCGTTAGAACAGGCTGCCAACTCTAATCAGACGTTGGAAGGATTCCAGGCAATCAACAACGAACGGATCACTCCGGAGCTGGAGCAAGAGGCAAGAGAAGACGACGGAGGAGGACGGGAGAAGGGTCACCCGGTTCCATAGCGCGTTTAATTCGCAGGCTGAACGGTGCCGTCGCGATTCAGAATGTAGCGCTGCCCGCGCCAGTTGATCGAATTGCCGAAGAAACCGGCCACCCAGAATACGAATCCAAGCATGTCCTGCAAGGGAAGAAGCAGCCAGGGAACGCGTGCGCGCAGAATCCCTTGCGAGACCGTCCAAGCACTCACCACCCGGAGCGCGAGAGTAACCACCATGAAAGGCCAAACTTCAGGGCAGACCAAAGCGGTAGTGAGGCCTACAGGCAACGGATGAGTGAAGAACTGGCCTACATAGCCCCAAGGACGTGAGCGCCTGGTGGAGCGTGCCCAGCGAAGACGATGCGAAAAATTCTTCAGCATGCCTTCGCTTCCGATCCGGTGCTCAACGACGTAAGGAGACAAGCGGACGACAAAACCAAGTTCCGCGGCGATACGGCCCAGCATGTAATCTTCGGCCAGGTAATCCTTCACGCGCTCCATGCCGCCGAGCGCCAGTAGAACGCTCTTCCGGGCTACGATGGTGGGCCCGACAGCGAATTTGGTTCCTTCCATCATCACCGCCGTGAATAGGCCGGCATGAAAATCAGTGTTCATTCCGACCGCCTCCAGGCGGGACCAGATTGCCTTGCCTGAAACAGCACGGTAGGGACACGTAACCAAGCCGAGATTCTGGTCGGAAAATTCGGCCGCAAGCTTCCGGCAGAAGTCTAAGTCGACCCGAACATCGCTATCGCTCATTACAACCAGGTCATGACGCGAGCGGTCCAGCATACACTGCAGGCTGTAAACCTTTGCATGCGGATAGGGCGGTTCGCCTGTCAGAATCAGCTTCGCGGGAACGCTTGGATACTCCGCTATGAGACGCCGTACAATCGGCACGGCGGGATCGTTCTCCTGGCGAACGGCAAAGAGCAGTTCGAAGGTCGCGTAATCCTGTTCGAAGAAGCTACGCAGGTTTTCCTCAAGGCCCTCATCGAGGCCGGAGAGCGGTTTCAGGATGCTGATGGCAGCGGATGTACTGACTTCCCCAGTCGCTGGAATCCGCGCATGCCTGAGCGCGGCTGCAATGGCAAGGATACAGTAAACCCAACAGCCTACCAGCACAGCTAAGGCTGTAACGGTAAGCAAGCTTATTCTTCTAAACTCTTTTGTGCAATGAGGTGCGTCAGACGAGCGATAAACTCATCTGCTTGAACAGCCCCCTGATCGCCATGCTTCCGGTTACGGACAGCAACAAGCCCCCCCTGGGCTTCACGATCACCCACGATCAACATGAACGGAATCTTGTTGATCTGTGCCTCCCGAATCTTTAAGTTTATCTTATCGGACCGGGAGTCGATCTCGGCTCGAACGCCGGCCGCGAGTAGCTTTTCGTAAATCTGAGCCGCGTATTCGTTCTGGCGGTCGGAAATCGGCAGTACGATTGCCTGCACCGGAGCCATCCAGACGGGGAAAGCTCCGCCGTACAGTTCGATCAAATACGAGATCATTCG
>JBJMGJ010000177.1:0-8647 GCA_045807965.1 Bryobacteraceae bacterium
ACACTGGACTAAAGATCGCCATCGAACCGTTGACGACCGCCCGTTTGGCGGGGGTGAGGGCATGCTTCTGAAGCCCCAGCCGCTCTTTGAGGCGGTGGAAGAGATTCTTCCCGTTCGGGGAGCAAAGCAACGGGTTGTGTTGCTCTCGGCGGGTGCTCGGCGCTTCGATCAGGCTCTTGCACGAGAGTGGTCGGGCTTGGATGATTTGGTTTTGTTGTGTGGACGTTACGAGGGTGTGGACGAGCGAGTCGCCCAGCACCTCTCGGACGAAGAGGTCTCGGTCGGAGATTTCGTATTAAGCGGTGGCGAGTTGGGAGCGGCGTTGATCGTCGATGCCGTTGGAAGGCTGCTGCCGGGCGTCTTAGGAAATGAACAATCCTCGCGGAATGAGAGTTTCGCGGAGGAAAACCAGGGATTATTAGATTGCCCTCAATACACTCGACCGGCCGAATATCGAGGCTGGAAGGTGCCGGACGTGTTGCTGGGCGGCAATCACGAAGAGATCAAGCGATGGCGGCAATCCGCCTCTCGCGAAAAAACAGAAAGGTTGCGCCCTGACCTGACCGTCGTGCGCGATACAAGGCAGAATTAATATGCAGAACGCTCTTGTCAGCAATTTCATCAGCAAGCACGCCCGTGCCCAAGCTCATCCGGAGTTCCGGCCGGGGGACACCATCCGGGTGCATGTTCGCATCAGGGAAGGCGATAAAGAACGGCTGCAGGCATTTGAAGGTACGGTGATTGCGCGTAATAATACTGGACTCGGCGAGACCATCACGGTCCGCAAAGTCAGCTTCGGCCAAGGTGTGGAGCGCATCTTTCCGATACACGCACCGGTAATCGACCACATCGATCTGGTGCGCACGGGCCGGGTACGCCGCGCGAAGCTCTATTATTTGAGAGGGCTCAGAGGCAAGGCTGCTCGTCTTCGGGAACGCAACTAGCTGCTGCGCGTCACGGCTTCCTGTGGCCAAAGAAGTCAGGTCTGTCCAGCAGCTTTCCTCGAGCCGCAAGAAAACGGGCGCGAAAGCGCCTGCCAGAAACATTCGGTGCGTGAGTTCGTACGAGACTCGCGCTCGTGAACTCGGGTTCACGTGCATCGCAGGTGTCGACGAGGTAGGCCGCGGTTGCCTTTTCGGTCCGGTCTTCGCAGCTGCTGTCATCCTGAATCCCTCCAAACCAATCAAGGGCCTGTGCGACAGCAAAATTATTGATGCCGAAGACCGGGAAAAACTCGCCCGGCATATCCAATCCCGATCTCTTGGTTGGGCGGTCGGCGTCGCAGACGTATTCGAAATCGACCAGATCAATATTTACCAGGCTTCCAGGCTGGCCATGCTGCGAGCGGTCGAGAGGCTCCCAACCCGGCCGGATTATCTTCTGATCGACGCGCTCAAGCTGGACCTTCCAATGGAGCAGTTACCGTTGATCGATGGAGATGCACGATGCCGCGCGATTGCCGCCGCCTCCATCGTCGCAAAAGTCCACAGGGATGAATGCCTGCGCCAATGGCATGAGATCTTTCCTCAATACAATCTAGCTTCAAACAAAGGCTATTCCACACCTGACCACCGTCGCGCCTTACGCGAACACGGACCAACTCTCCTTCATCGCTGGAGTTTCGAACCGGTCCGCGCGGGAAGCAGCCAGAGTCACTGGATCGGATACATAAACACAGATCCGGAAAAGACCGGCGACCGGAATGCCGCGGACCACGCGCAGATGGAGCTTCTGCTCTCTACGGAGACTGTCGCGTGAGCACTTCCCCTCCGCTGCCCCAAGCTCCTCCCGGCCTGGACCGAACACGAAAGCTGATTCGCTGGCATCGTCGTGTCCTGAACTTCTGCCTCGTTATCTTTGCCTTTGAACTCGGCGCCTTTCTGGTTATCTTTCCTTGGCTTTCGAATTGGGACATCAGCTGGGTGCCAATTCACTCTCCCCGATTCGGCCATTTCTGGATGAGCCCCTACTTCCGCGGTGCTCTCAGCGGTCTTGGCATGCTTGACCTCTGGGTCGCCATCGTCGAACTGGTCCGGCAGCTCAAATCCCTCTTCGCCAAAAGATAACTTCGCTCATTTTGGTTTTGCGATTTCTCCCGTCGTAGCGTTGACGGCGGCGATGTAGTCCGCTGGATTCAGCAAAATCTGTGTCCCTCGTAAGCCCGCCGAGATCGAGATCACGTCGTAGAGTATGGCCGTTTCATCCAGATAGACCGCGAAATCCCTCTTTGCAGCCAACGCGGTCACGCCGCCTCGGATGTAACCAGTCAGCGGCTGCACGTCTTTGAGCGGGACCATTTCGACTCGCCGGTCTCCGCTGAGCTTGGCCAAGGCTTTGAGGTCCAATTCGGCATTGCCCGGAACCACCGCCATGAACACACCGTTGCGGTCGCCCTTCACGACCAGCGTTTTAAACACCTGATTCGGAGGCAGGCCGATCTTTTCGGCGACCGACTCAGCACTCAGATCGCTTGGATCGACTGGGTAGTCCCGTAATTCGTAAGGGATCTTCCGCTCGTCCAGCAGCCTGACTGCGTTGCTCGTCGCCATTCGCCTGTCCCGTAATCAACCTTCGGCTACCGGTATCTAACGCATATGCCGGCAACTGTCTGGAAAGGTTATCTTGGCTTCGGTCTCGTCTCATTCCCGATCAGGCTTTCTGCTGCCGCTCGCGGCGAAACTGTGCACTTCCATCTGCTGCACAAGAAAGATCTGTCCAGGGTGAAGGAGGTTATGTATTGCGCCGCGGAGGATAAGCCCCTGGAACGGTCGGATCTTGTGAAAGGGTACGAATACAGCAAGGGCGAATACATCGTGATCGATCCTGAGGAGCTGGAGAAGGTGGCGCCCCCAACGGCGACGACGATGGAAATTCTCCAGTTCGTGCGCATCGAAGATGTGGATCCGATCTTTCTGGAGAAGTCGTATTACGTTGCCCCCGAGGAGGCGGTGAGCCGCCCGTATTCGCTTCTGCTGGAGGCTATGAAGCAAACCGGATACGATGCGATTGCCAAAGTGGCCATGCATGGCCGCGAGCATGTCGTAGTCTTGCGTCCCACACAGGAAGGGATCGTCTTACACACGATGTATTTCATGGATGAGCTGCATCGGGAAAAGGAATGGGGCGGGGCTTCCGAAAAGAAATTCGAAAAGCGGGAAATGGATATGGCGAAGAAGCTGATCGAAACCTTAGCTGGTCCATTCCAGCCGGAGCAGTATCACGACGAATATCGTCAAAACGTCGAAAGATTGATCGAAGCAAAGCGGAAAGGGAAGAAGGTGACGCCTATCAACCAGCCCAAACCCGCACCGGTTATTGACCTGATGCAAGCTCTTCAGAAGAGTCTGGCTCTCAGTAAATCCGCGCCGAGCACAAAGAAGTCCGCAGCCTCCAAGACTTCAGGAACGAAGAAAGCGGTAAAGAAACGTGCCGCTAAAGTCGCCTAGTGTTGGCCGCCCGGCATGGCGAGAAGTGCCGTCTCGAACAGGATCCTGAAATCGACGAAGAGAGATCTCGTCCGGATGTATTCTTCAGCCATGTCCAGCTTCGGGGGCAGTATGACTTCGGCGTAATAGCGTAACGGATCCTCGCTCGAAGCTAAGATTGCTTCTTCGTTTCGGAAGCGCAGCGACGCAGGATCAGTAATTCCGGGGCGAACTTTAAGGATTCGGTTGTAACGATTAGGGTGGAGCGCCACATATTCCGGCACTTCGGGTCGGGCCCGACCAGGCTCATATCACCCCGAAGTACATTCCAGAATTGCGGCAATTCATCCAGCTTTGTTCGCCGCAAAAGCTTTCCGACTCTGGTCACCCGGGAATCTCCACTCACCGTAACTTTCGGTCCGGCTTGTGAGGCCCGCATACTTCTGAATTTCAGAATGCGAAATGGTTTGAAATGACGGCCAAGACGTTCCTGCCGAAAGAAGACAGGAAACCCGGAATCCACAATCACCAACACGGCCAGGAATGCGAAGAGCGGTGCCGACGCCAGCAGAATCAGGCAGCTAACGACGACATCAATGACACGTTTGGACGACATCTGCCGCTTCTTGAGAGCATGCCTTTCTTTTATCTGCCGAAAGTAAACCGCGGACAGCGCGTATC
Source organism: Bryobacteraceae bacterium (assembly GCA_045807965.1). GTDB lineage: Bacteria > Acidobacteriota > Terriglobia > Bryobacterales > Bryobacteraceae > Bog-105. Next base: position 4,107 of record JBJMGJ010000177.1, read on the forward strand.
ACTCGGATCTGGTCGGCCTCCGTCATTCGTGTGTAGAGCGGCAAGCTGACTGTGCTCTCGAAGGCGCGTGTTGATTCCGGGAACTGCGCACGCGTCAGGTTGTAAGGATCTCGCCAAAAGGGTTGCAAGTGCAGCGGGGTTTGTTTCCTGTTGGACCGAGAAGTTGGCTCTTGCCATCTTTCGGCTAGCGTGGACAGGGTCTTTAACGGAGCGTTTCCGTCGCCTGACTCCGATTCCTGGGTCCCGAAAGCGCTCGCCGCTCCCTGGCAAGCGCGGCGAGACGGATCGTCTCAAGTCCATTCCGGGAAGCCTTGATGTACGAGTTTGAGGGTGGATCCCGAAGTAAAACGGGCCTTACCTTGCGTCGATGCGCCTCAGAACATACAGAAGCTCTTGTGTTTTACGGGTGTACACCAATTCAGGTTCTGTTCAGCAAGAATTTATATCAAGTCACGGGCGGGGCGCCATAAAGGCAGATTTACCGGACTTATACTGACCCTGGAGAATCCATTACATGGCTCAGTACGTGCAGCGGCGGATGTTTCTAAAGGCTGCTTCAGGAACTGTCGCGTGGGCTGCCTACGCGGGGCAAGACTCTGCGGCTTCCCCAGAATCAGCAAGAACCCGGATCGAACCTTTCGACTACGCGGGCGTGCGTCTCCTCGACAGTCGATGGAAGCAGCAGATCCAGCAGAATCGGGATTACTACCTCGGGCTGGCGAACGACGATATCCTGAAGGGTTTTCGTCAGGCAGCCGGTTTGCCGGCACCCGGGACGACGCTCGGTGGCTGGTGCGAACGAAATACCTCGCCAATTTTCGGCCAATGGCTTAGCGGTATGGCGCGCCTGTCGAAAGCGACCGGGGACTCCGAGGTGCTCGAGAAAGCCAATTACCTGACTACGGAGTGGGGCAAGACCGTCAAGCCGAACGGCGATTGCGGTATGGGCCATTACGCCTGGGAAAAGCTATGCTGCGGACTCGTCGACATGCATTTGTACGGTGGACACCCACAAGCCCTCCCGCTGCTGGAGAAGGTGACCGACTACGCGATAAAGAATTTCGCCCACCAGAACGTTCCGGCCAATCGCCTCCCGCACACCAACTTTTCCGGATCGCCCGGGGAATGGTATACCCTTGCGGAGAATCTGTACCGCGCTTATCAGGTAAGTGGGAATCCTAAGTTCAAAACTTTCGCGGAAGTATGGCTTTACCCGGCATATTGGAACAAGTTCGCCGAAACGTCTGCCCCTGTTGAGGCGTACGGTTACCACGCTTATAGCCACGTGAACACTTTCAGTAGCGCGGCCATGCATTATGAGATCACCGGCGATCCCAAGTATCTCCGGATTCTGCAGAACGCTTACGACTACCTCCAGCAAACCCAGTGCTACGCCACCGGAGGCTATGGGCCCGATGAGCACCTTGTCAAACCGGGCGGGAGTTTGGGCCGATCTCTCGAATCACGCCAGAGCACGTTCGAAGCGGTCTGCGGCTCGTGGGCCGGATTTAAGCTCTCCCGCTATCTGATGCGGTTCACCGGTGACGCACGGTACGGCGATTGGGCTGAACGCTTGTTGTACAACGGCGTGGGGGCGGCGCTTCCGCTGACAGGACGAGGCCGTAACTTTTACTACGCCGACTATAGGATAGGCGGCGGTATGAAAGTGTATCGGTATGACGATTTCACCTGCTGTTCAGGCAGTTTGATTCAATGCCTGGCTGATTACCACAACCTGATTTACTTTAAAGACTCTCAGAGTGTGTATGTCAGTCTTTATGTCCCATCCGAAGTAACCTGGAGCCATCAGGGCAAGAGTGTCAAGATCCGGCAGGAGACTGAATATCCCCTTGCGGAGACTAGCGTCTTGACAATCGAGCCCGCGGAGACGATAGAGTTCCCGTTGCGATTCCGGGTACCGGAGTGGACCAACGGCATGTCGATCCAGGTAAACGGCGCGCCTGCGAACGTAACCTGCAAGCCCGGAAGCTGGGCAACTGTTTCGCGGGCGTGGAAGGCCGGCGACCGGGTTGAGATACGGATTCCGCTCCGCTTCCGATGGCAGCCGGTGGATTCTCAACACCCACATCGCGCTGCAATCGTTCGCGGTCCCGTCGTTATGGCCATGGACTACAGCTTCTTGGAGCCGTTGTTCCGTCCTCCGGAGGGTGATGAAGAGCTGAACAGAGCCCTCACTCCCGATGCAGGTGAAATTGTGCGGGATTCTCCTCCGCCGGGACCGGCTGTGTTTCAGGTCCGGGCCACTGACGGCGGCAAGTTGCGAAGGCGCATCCGGCCGTATTACACGTTCGGCGAGAATTTTCCGTATCTGATGTACATCGACGCGAGCGAGTTTCCGCCAGCGATGTGGTGATCAAACTGGTTTCCCGGTGCGAGTTGACGCGGAGGCCGCGTTAATTTCTCTCCCCGAACCGGAAGTTTCGGATGAGCATCAGCTCGGAGTCGCGTTCGCGCCAACCGACCCACGTCATGTACTTACCGTCCCGGCTCACATCTAAAGCCGGGACACCGAACGGAAAATCGACGGTGATCCTTCCTAGTGTTTCTGTGCGATTGGTTCGCAAATCGAGCCTGCGAAGCGATACGGGGCGATTCATGGAGAAGATGTTTGGCATCTCGGAGGATACATCGAAATAATAAAGACCGTCGCCCGACAAAGACCAGAGATTGTGCCACGCCTCACCGGTTACGGGAATCTCCACGCCACCACTCACAGGCACGCGCCACACTCCTCGGCCGTATTGTTCCTTCGCGTAATAGACGTACTTCCCATCTTCAGACTCGAAGGCTTGGAATCCACCATTCTGCGTAATCTGAAGAGCCGGACCACCTACAACCGGGAACTTCCAGATCTGTTTACTGCCCGACCGATCGGACATGAAGTAGATCCACTTTCCGTCATGAGACCAGTTTGGCTGTACTTCCGCAGAAGGTTCGGTCGTAACACGGACTGGATCGCCGCCGTCAGGATCCACTGTGTAGATGTCGGAATTATGGTCAATGGTCGCGTCGAAGGCGATGAGCGTGCCGTCCGGCGACCAGCGGGGCGAATTGGCCACCGCCGAATTGAATTTGGTCAATTGACGCGGACGTGAGCCATCGGCGTTCGCAATCCAGATCTCTTCGTAGCCCGACCGTGCCGAACTGAATGCAATGCGCTTCCCATCCGGGGAGATGCTCGGCGCCTGATCGGCGCGGCTCGAATCCGCTATAGCCGACCCTCGACCGATTTCACCAGCGCCGATGGAACCACTCCAAATGTCCCAGTTCGTATTCTCGTGACCGTAGGCGAGAATTCTTTCACCACCGTTTCGGAGTATGATGCTTGGCAAGAAAACGTTGCTGCCGGCAATTTCGACCAATTCCAAGCGAGTCGCGTCGTGTGCTCCCGCCGGGATTGCCAGGAGACCGGGCGCATGGCGGCCGGTGGCGTAGAGTAGGTGCCTGCCCTCTGGAGTCCAAACTAAGCCGGTGGCGGGCTGATATGTAATGGCGACGCGGACGGGCTTGCCGCCCACCGCCGGTACGCGCCAGACATCTGTCATGGTGCTGGCGCGTCTCATGAAAGCAAGCTGTTTTCCATCGGGAGAAAATGTCGGCCACATGTAATCGTCCCCTGTATTCGAGATAGCGGCCACGAGCCGGCGTTCGCCGGTCGTCATTGAGACAGAAAAGATGGCGTGACCGGTACCAGGGGTCACTTGGTCTGAGAACGCCAGGAAGCGAGAATCAGGGCTCCACGCCAATCCTCTGCCTCGCGCGGCTGAAATTTTTCGCTCCGCGCCGCCGACAGAAGGGACGATGAAAATTGTGCCATTACGGATGAACGCTATGGTTGATCCATCAGGAGACCATGCCGGATATTCCTCAGGTGCGGGATCAGTGGTCAGGCGCATGCGTCCGCCGCCGTCGATCCGCTGGACATAGACATCCAGGTTATCGCCTGATTCGCCTACCCAGATAAAAGCAAACTTAGAACCATCAGGAGAAAGGGTCGGGCTCCGCTGGACACCTCGATAGGAGGTGAGCGGAATCACTTCCGGGGAAGCCAGCGGATGGGAAGACCGGCTCACCGCTAAATAACTTAAGCTGGCCACGAGCGCGAGAAATATGAAGCCGCCAATCCACTCCAACCGCCTCAGGCTGGATGGTCGAACAGGCTTGAGCGTTTCTGAGGGAAGCAGAGGCGGAGTTGCGGAGGAAGTTGTCTCGATGACCGGCGCGAAGCTCGCGATCTCATCTTTAGGCCTCCCCGCTTCTTCCGCGACATCCTCGACCGCGATTGTGCCTATAAAGGAATAACCACGCCGAGGTATGGTAGCAATGAAGCGCGGACGGGCGGCCGAGTCTCCCAAGGCCTCGCGCAGCTTGCAAACCGCCGTATGGAGGCCTTCGTCAAACTCGACGACAGTGTCTCCCCACAGGCGGCTCCGCAACTCTTCCCTGGACATGATTTCGCCCGGCCGTTCCACCAAGTTCGTGAGCAGCCGGAAAGGAAGATCCTGAATTTTCACAAGACG
>JBJMGJ010000178.1:0-8249 GCA_045807965.1 Bryobacteraceae bacterium
ATCTTCTCCTCGAGAGCGCGCTGCAATGCAATAAGGTCCTTATTGACGGCAAAGGAATAGCTGGAGCAGAACAAAGTAAGGGCGATAAGGCGGAGGAATTTCATAAAAAGCAGTCTCCAAAAAACGTATGGGACGGCGTGGTGAGCCGTCCCATTGAGGCCTCGTACCAGTTTAGAAGAAACCGCTTACTGACCGGCGGAAAAGTGCGCCCGACGGTTGCGAGCATAGCAGGCTTCATCCGGATCAGTACAAATGGGCCGTTCTTTTCCGTAGCTGACCGTCTTCAGCTTGTCGCCGGCAATTCCCAGGTTCACCAGAGCGTCTCGCACGGCTGCGGAGCGGCGGTCTCCGAGGCCGATGTTGTACTCTGCCGAACCACGTTCATCGCAGTGGCCTTCGATGGTCACAACAAAAGAAGGATCCATCGAAAAGATTGTCTTGAGAGCGGTCGCATCGGCGTTCAGCGTGGCTTGATCTTCAGTTCGTATGTCGCTCTTATCGTAGTCGAAGTGGATGTCTTGCACCTGCCGCGCCAAAATCTCGGCGGGCGTGGACTTCGCGGCCGGAGGAGGCGGAGGGGGCGGCGGAGGCGGAGCACTGACCGTCACCGTCGCGTCGCTTTCCGCTGTGCCACCAGCGCCCGTAGCGATCATATGATACGTGGTTGTTGCTGTCGGGTACACGGCACGGCGGCCATTGGGACTAACCTGTCCGATTCCGTTGTCGATCTGCACATTCGTCGCATCGTTTACGGACCAGCGAAGAGAGGACGGCTGCCCCGAACTGACCGTCGTCGGTTCAGCGGTGAAGTAGTTGATGACGGGTTTGTTCGCAAGCGGAGCGGGCGCCGGTGCAGGTGGTGGGGGCGGCGGCGGGGTCTTCTTTTTGCAACCTGCGTCCAAAACCAGCATGAGCGCTGAACAGGAAATCAGCAATGCTCTGCATTTAGTCATTGAATTAAAGAATCCTTCCTAGCAACTTATAGATACTCTACGCTATTTACTGTTCTGCATTAACCCAAAACGGCTTTTCATTGTTACCAGTTTGTGTAAGCTGATGCTTACCAGTTCCGTCCGCATTCATGACCCAGATCTGCGACTGGCGGCCTTTCTTTGAGGCATATGCGATGTGCGCTCCGTCGGGAGCCCAGGTTGGATTTTCGTTCCGGCCCTCGTTGGCCGTAAGTTGCGTAGTCTGGCCGGACGCTACATCCATAACGAAAATGTTGTAATTGCCAGGCTCAAAACCTTTCGTCCAGGCGAATGCGATATGGGCTCCGTCCGGATTCCACGAAGGATTGGTTGCCTCTCCAGTGCCGGCACTGATTCGTTGGACATCTGTGCCCTCCATGGTCATGCGGTAAACCTGCGGCATCCCGCTGCGACCGGATACGTCCACGAGATCCGCTCCCGTCTTGGGATTGATCTTAGCCTCGACCTCAATGCCACCCGAAGCCGTAATCCGGTGGAAATCACTTCCGTCCGCGTTAGCCATATAGAGCTGTGCGGGACCGCCGCCGGCGGTTGACGAAAACATGACCCGCTTCGAGTCTGGCGTAAATGTAACAAACGAATTCATGGACGCGCGCTGATTGTAGAACGGTAATCGGCGGCCGGTATCGATCGACAACATCTGAATCGCTGGGGATCCGGAAACATAAGTTGTAAATGCAACAATTCTGCCATCCGGAGAAGCCGAAGGAAAGCTGGAAATCGATCCGTATTTTGTTAGCTGGCGTTGGCCAGTCCCGTCCCAATTCATGACCCAGATTTCCTTCGAGCCGGTTCGGTCAGAAACAAAAACGAGACGAGTACCGACAAGACTCTTCCCTCCGAATTGGGCGAGAATATCGGCGGCGTAACGGTGTCCGGCATCGATCGCGCCGGCTTCGTCCAGGGACGCAGTATAAATCTTTCCAAACAGCTGGGCCTGTTGAATGGTCGGAAGGTTCGTAGCCGTGCTGTACAACCATCCGAACGCGACGAACATACCGCGGTCTTCGGCCCCGTATCCAAGACCCAGGTAATTTGCCGTGACCGGGGGCAAACTCCAGTCCGTGAGCCGCTTGGCAACGATCGTCGTTGTTCCCGGAGCGGGCGGCGCTACTCCGGCAATCAGATCGGAAGGCTGTTGAGGAGGTCCGAGCGGGTAGGACGTTTTGGGAATCAGATTGACAACCGGCGAGCTGGCCAGGTCGTTTGCAACGGTCGTGTTGAAAGCGGAAATGAGCGGAGCAGCACCACCAGCCGCCAGGAAATCAGTGACGGCAACGCGCGGCTTTCCAGGATTCTTTTCGATCTGACCGCTAATCTGTTGCCCTACGAGCCACGTCCTGCCGCCGACGGCAGCACCGATCAAGAGGAGTGAAAAGGTAAGTTGTCGCATTAACGCAGATTGAATGTGAACTGGGCCGATATCGAAGATTCGGTCACCTGCAACGGAAGCGGCGGGAGAGCGCCGTCTGCCTGCAGCACGGCGCGAAGAGCTGTGTTATCTATGTTCGGGTTTCCGCTCGATTGCACGACACGAGGATTACGAACATGTCCGTCGCGCAGGATGGTGAAGCTGACCATGGCGGGAGTGATTTGTGACCGCGGATCTAAGCCGTTTGTTGCCCAGTTTTGAGCAATACGCTGGCGCACTAACTCCGCGTAAGCACCAAGACGGCTGTCGCCAAGCGGTGTATTCGGCCCCACCCCCACCTGCCCTCCGCCAGTCGGCGCGCTATACATCGGGTTCGATAAGGCTTGCGATCGGCTGTAGACCTGATTCTGGGGCGCCGGTTGTTGATATTGCTGCTGGTGCTGAGGCCTGTCGGCCTGTCGTCGGAATCGATCGGGGATGAGCACGGCTTCTTTGTCGGGAGCCGATTCTTTCCGTATCGCTTCCTGCTTCGCCGCGGCGCTCGGCGTTGTTGATTGCGTATCGTTTGCAACGGGGTTGGGCGGGGCCTGTTGCTGAGGAATCGGAATGTTGTGGACCGGCGATACGGTGGTCGCCGGACCTCCCGCCGGATTCACGTCCCCAAACGTCTCCTTATGCCGATTCATCCAAAACCAGCCGAAAACTACCAGCGCCAGCACGCCGCCGTGTATCAGAAGAGATCCGATAAATGGCAACGCAACCGGATCGCGCTGATCAAGGATGTCGATCGACTGTACTGCCATATCTAGAGAAGCCAGCCTTAGCGGCGCTGGCGCGCACCGGAATCAATGGGCGCCGTCACCATTCTCACCTCAAACTTAGCTTCCCCCAACTCGGCGACGATCTGCGCGATGGGATCCCAAGGCGTTTCCTTGTCTGCGCGCACATAAACGGCGGTCGCATTGCGAAACCGCTGGTGAATACCTTGCGCCAGCAAGTTGATGTTCATCGGCTTGTCGTTAAGAAGCAGCGTTCCGTCTTTCGAGATGCTCACCACGGGCAAGTCCTGGGCAGTGCTCTGAACCCGGCGCACCCGGGGCACCTGAATATCCAATCCGAATTCCATGACGTTGGCTGTGATCATGAAAATGATCAGGAGGACGAGAACGACGTCCACCAGCGGGACGACGTTGATCTCGGACATAGCCATTGTTCCACCGAAGCGACGCCCTCGGCGTCCTCCATTACTTCCAAAGCTGAATGCCACGCCTGGTCCTCTGCTCAGCCGCCGAAATCGCGCTCGGCCAGATTCTGGAACTCGATCGCGAAATCTTCCATGCGGGTACCGATCTCTTTAATTCTCGTTCCGAACAGGTTGTAGAAGATCGCGGCCGGGATGGCGGCGGCCAATCCGACCGCGGTCGTAATCAGCGCTTCCGATATTCCGGGGGCGACGGCGCGCAGACTGGCGCTGCCCGCATTTCCGAGCCCCTGGAAAGCGTCAATAATGCCCCAAACCGTGCCAAACAGGCCGATGAAGGGAGAGACAGACGCAACCGTCGCAAGCCAACTCATGTTTTGTTCCAGCTTTGTCACTTCCTCGCTGATTCCCAGTTGAAGGCTACGCTCAACGGCCGCCTTATTCACCAGCGCACCACGCTGTTTCACTTGTCGCTCAATTTCGCTGTAGCCAAAATCGAAGACAGCCACGAGGGGAGCGGCGGTAAACTGCTCGCTCGCCACTGCCACCGACTGCAGGTTGTTGGCCTTTCGAAACGCACGCAGAAAGTTTCGGTTATCCCGCCGCGCGCGGCTGAAAACACCGCTCTTTGAGAACACGATGGTCCAGGAAAATAGCGAAAAGAGCAGAAGGAGAATAATAATCGCCAAAGGAACCGGACGGAGTTGCCCAATCAAATCCCAAAGGCTAAGATCCGCCGGGACTAAAACAAACGGCAATATGAACTGTTCCCTTCCATCACTTTGGTTTCATTATAAGAACCGCGAGTTGGTTGTTGTCACTAATCGAGCACAATCGACTCTTAAAAGAGGAGGCCTTCGTGAAAACAGTCGCACTGATAGCAAGGATTCTGCTGGGCGCAATTTTCCTCGTATTCGGGCTGAATGGATTTTTCCAGTTTATTCCCGCGCCGCCACTGTCCGGTTTGGCAGGTGAATTCACCCATGCGCTGTTCGCCTCCGGGTATGTGTATCTCGTGTCCGGGGTGCAAACTATCGCCGGCTTTCTGTTGCTCATCAATCAATTCGTGCCGCTCGCACTCTTGCTCCTGGGACCGGTAATCGTCAACATTCTGGTTTTCCACCTTTCCATGCAGCCGGCCGGTCTTCCCCCGGGACTGGTGGTCACAGCCTTGTGGCTCATTCTGGCATACCGCTGCCGCAGCCTGTTTCTGCCGTTTCTGCGCAACCGACCAGCAGACTAGGCGAGGCAAAGTTGCTCGATCTGAACGCAGCGGTAGCCGATATCGTCCAGCGATCCTTTCCAGAGTTACGCCGGTTGCAAATCTCGTGCCGGGTGACGCAAACCGAAGACTTCCTCGCGCTTATAGAGTGGGGCCATACCGATCCGCCGCAGGTTGTCCTCACCTTCAGCGAGGAAGATCTTAACCAGATGTCCGACGCCGCGTTGGTAGGCTGCCTTGTGCATGAACTGTGCCATGCCGCATACGATTTTGCGCTTTCGCCGTCGCTCTTCGCCGCGAACAATCAGCGATATGCGTCAGACCCGGAGTTTCGTTCGGCTCACGAACGGGAAATCGACCTCGCTGTGATTAAGAAAGGTTATGGCCGCGAGCTATTAGCTCTCCAGCTGTACCATAACGAACACTACGACTCCTATCAGACCTCCGATGGACTGACTCCCGACGAGACGGAACGCCTACTTAGCGGGCCCACGGAATCCTGAGGTCCGGTCTCCTTCCCTCTTCATCCGCGTAGGTCGGCGCGCCGGTTACCAGATGAGCGCTTCAGCCTGAGAAAATGGTCCTAATGCTCAGTAACATTGCCGCGGCTCTCCGCAAGGAATCAACATCTCTCCTGAGCTACGGCGGTTTGCTGGCTTTAACCGCTCTGATTTACCTTGGCATCCGGGCGGTCGGGGATACCCTGGTGGCGCCCACGTTGCCGGATGGTCCCGGACCGGCAAATCGATACACCCAAGTTCACGTAAACGACTTCCTTCACGTGCTGTTGGCGCTGGCTCTCGTCATCGCATCCGCGCGTGCGCTCGGAGCTTTGTTTCGGCTTGTGCGGCAGCCCCCCGTTGTTGGAGAGATGATCGCCGGGATCATGCTTGGCCCATCGCTCCTCGGAAGGGTCGCGCCCGGTTTTGCTTCCTACATCTTGCCGCAGTCGATTGCGCCCTTGCTGAATGTCATCTCGCAATTCGGGGTCATTTTGTATATGTTCCTGGTCGGACTCGAACTCGACGTAGCCGTGTTGCGCGGCCGCGCCCGGTCCACCATCACGATCTCCCACGCCAGCATCGTGGTTCCGTTCCTTTTAGGGGCTATCCTGTCCCTCCTCCTTTATCCATATCTTTCCGATACCGGCGTCTCCTTTACAGCGTTCTCATTGTTCCTCGGCGTCTCCATGTCGGTGACAGCCTTCCCGGTGCTCGCTCGAATTCTGACCGACACGGGGCTTCACAAAACGAAATTGGGCGTGCTTACTCTGGCTTGTGCCGCCATCGACGACGTAACCGCCTGGTGCCTGCTGGCCTTTGTAGTCAGCGTCACCGCGCACGCCGGCAACGCCATGCGCACGCTACTCATGGCTGTTGTCTACATTGCTGTGATGCTCATTCTGTTGCGGCCTCTGGTGATCCGCGTCACCAGGTGGATGGACAGTAAAGGCCGAATGACTCAAGGCATCCTTGCGACAGTTTTGCTCGGTATTCTTTTTTCCTCCCTTGCAACTGAATCGATCGGTATCCATTCCATCTTTGGAGCTTTCGTGCTCGGGGCTATCATTCCGAACCGCAGCAAACTCGCTCGAGAATTGACGGCCAAACTGGAGGATTTCGTGATCGTTTTCCTGTTGCCGGCGTTCTTCGCGTTCACCGGTCTGCGCACCCAGATCGGTCTGGTGAACGGCCTTCGGGACTGGATTTTCTGTGCGCTCATCATCCTGGTTGCGTCTGCCGGTAAGTTCGGTGGCGGAACATTGGCCGCGCGCTGGAACGGGCTGTCCTGGCGAGACTCGTCTGCTCTGGGCATTTTGATGAACACGCGCGGGCTGATGGAGTTGATCGTGCTCAACATTGGGCTGGAACTCGGCATCATCTCCCCTACCCTGTTTGCCATGCTCGTATTGATGGCGCTCGCCACCACTGTGGCAACCACGCCCATCCTGCACTTCATCAGTCCACGCGAGATATTCATCGCCGCTTCGGCGTCTGGAGTTAAAGGCGAGGCCCTTCAGCCTCTCTGAACTCTGCCGGTCAAACTGGTTGGAATAGAGCACTGACCAACTCCGTCTAACGCACGTATGAGCATGGAAAAGCTAAGGCTCGGCTCGCAGGGCGCCCTCGTCTCCCGCATGGGCTTGGGGTGCATGGGCATGAGCGAGTTCTATGGCGAGCGGAATGACCAGGAATCCGCCGCAACGATTCTTCGAGCATTGGATCTGGGCATCAATTTCTTGGATACCGCCGACGTCTACGGAATCGGCGATAACGAGGAGCTAGTAGGAAGGACTATTCGCGGCCGCCGAGACGAAGTATTTCTTGCGACAAAGTTTGCGAACGTTCGGACGAAAGAAAATCCTAACGCGTGGTCCATCAGCGGAAAACCGGATTACGTCCGAAGCGCCTGTGACGCCTCACTCAAGCGGTTGGGTGTCGACCACAACTACTTGTACTACCAGCATCGAGTCGATCCCGAAACCCCGATCGAAGACACCGTCGGAGCCATGTCTGACCTGGTGAAGGCTGGTAAAGTGAGATTTCTTGGATTATCCGAAGCTTCTCCCGCGACAATCCGGCGGGCGCACAGAATCCATCCCATTACGGCGCTGCAGACCGAGTATTCTCTGTGGGAGCGGCACGTGGAAGATGAGATCCTGCCCACAGTTCGCCAACTGGGAATCGGGTTCGTGCCGTATAGCCCCTTAGGGCGGGGTTTCCTGACCGGGACTATCACCGATCCCAAAGAGTTGGGCGACAAAGATTTCCGCAGTTCGCGGTATCCACGATTGTCGGGGGAAAACTTCAACAGAAATCAGGTGCTCGTTCAGCGGGTTCAGGCCATCGCGGAACGAAAGGGCGTGAAAGCGGGGCAGCTTGCGCTGGCGTGGGTCATGAATAAAGGAAAAGATGTGGTTCCCATTCCCGGTACAAAGCGGAGGAAATACCTCGAAGAGAATGCCGCCGCTGCCGACATTCAGCTCACACCGGAAGAGATCGCAGAACTCGAGGCGGCGGTTCCCGCTGACGAAATCGCGGGCTCTCGCTACACGGAAGCGAGCATGAAGTCCATCGACAGATCGTAAGGTAGCGGAATAGAGTTCGATTCCCGCATGTACCAGGGCTTGCTATTACTCGTGTCCTTCAGCCTTGTGTATGGCCAGGGTGCCGCTCCATCCTGGCTGGACGTCCCGTTTGTGCAACAGGTGAAAGCGGGCTGCGGTTCTGCGGCGATCGCCATGGTGGTCGAATATTGGTCATCAGCCCACCCAGGGACAGCGAGCGGTTGCCACCCACGGTGACGAAGACGTTCGGGCAACGAGCGCAAGAGAAGATCTCGCTCGTGCTGCTCTACGGTGCTTTTGGCAACTGCAATTGGCCCACTTCGGAAATTTAATTTGGCCCACCCCAATGCTTAAGTGTTGAGGACAGGAGTTTGAGCCTGACCTTTATATAAGGA
>JBJMGJ010000179.1:0-8428 GCA_045807965.1 Bryobacteraceae bacterium
CCGGATTGTGCTCTTCCAGCTATCGAAGGAAGCTTCTAAAAACGGTTTGAACTTGCTGAGCTTGTGTCGATTGTCCTCAAGGAACCGGCGCATGTTCGGTGCATCCTGAGGACACACCCGGGCGATCTCGCGCTCCATGCGCGCCGTGTCGGGCGTCGAAAGCATGTCGCCGCCGCTTCCAAATACCAACCGGTATTGCGGATCCAGCTTAATAAGTTGCAGTTCCCGCCACAAATCGTAACCGACACTGCGCAGAATGCTCTCGAGAACCTGTGGATAGTGGAAGAATGTCGGCCCGTAGTCAAAGCGGAACCCACGCTCCTGAAAACAAGAGGTGCGGCCGCCGACATGTGAAGCGCGTTCGAGTACAGTGACTCGCACTCCAGCCTTTGCCAAAAGAATGGCAGCCGTTAGACCCCCGGGACCGGCGCCAATGATCAAAGCGTGACGAGCCAAAGCAAGGTTCTCCTTTACGGGGCTTACAAACTTAAGCCTCGCTTAACCTTATAGATTGCGGTTCAAGAATGAAGGATTTATGGATTTAGTGGCTTCGTCCAGAGAACAGGGCCAAACTGAGGGTCAGGAGTGGGAAACGAGGGAATGCGATTCCCGGCAAGCCTGTGAGCAGTAGTAAAAACGAGAGCCGGCCAAATCTCTGCGAAACGGCGTTGTTTCGGGTACGAACGTGCCGCAGACGGGATCCCGATGAAGTGTGCCGGCTGTTCGGTTTTGCTCGTCCGGCCGAGAATTCCTCGACGTTTTCGTTTCTGGCCGGCTGCCGAAGATCGGGTTCGCAAACGATCGGATGATGGAGGAGATAATAGCCCGGGCCACCAGAAGGAGGGTGATGGTGATAATGGCTTCGATCGCAACGCGGATCATAGGTGGGAAACCCGGGAGCGGACCGGAGTCAAACCGCCAATCCGCCCCGGGGCTAGGGAGCTCTACTTCTTTTTCTTGGCGCCTGGGACGCTTATCTTGGTTTGGACCTGCTCGCCCATGGCGGACAACATCGCTGTCGCCTCTTGAGCATGCGGACCGCTCGGTTGCAGCTCCAGGTATTTTTGCAGGGCCGCGGCGGTATCCGGTGGGTACGACTGCTTACCGGTCTTGGAATCGACCGAACCCTTCATCATCAGGGTGCTGCCTAGCTGGTACCACGCTTCCGCGTAACTCGGGTCTGCGTCGGCGGCCTTCTTAAAGAACTCCGAGGCTTTGTCAGCCGAACCGGAATTAACCAGGTTCGCCCCCATGTTGAAGTAGGCTTTTGCCGCCATCTGCGGATTCAACTGGGCTGCTTTCGTGAGGGCTTCGGTCGCCTCGGGTAGCTTCTTTTGCGCCCCGTAGATGTTACCCATCTGGTTGTAAACCGCCGCATCGTCGGGCTTGAGAGCTAGGCCTTTCTTGTATGCCTCGATCGCCTGATCGTAGGACTTATTCCTCTCATCCCCGGTTTGCGAACTGGCCAGTCCCGCATAGGCCTCACCCAAGCTGTCCCAAACCGCCACCTGGTTCGCGTCCAACTCACCCGCCTTGGTCAGGCTGTCGATTGCCGTCTGATACATCGGAGTGCGCTTGGTTTTGTCCGGTTCGGCCTGGGCTTGCTTCATGGCGTCTTGTCCCGCGTTGAAAGCATCGTTCAGGGCTTTGTTCTTCTTCATTGCCTCTGAACGCTGTTTCAACGCAGCTTCGTACTGGGCCTTCTGCTCTTTGCTCATGCCCTTGGCCTGTTCTTCGGTAGCCTGGCCCGCGCCGTTGGCTTGGGATTGCGCTTGAGCTTGGGCCGCTTGTTGCTGGGCCGCCTTGGCGAGGTCGAAATCCACGGTCGTGGAGTCGCCGTATTTCGACCTCACGCCCGCCACCTTGTCCATCACCTTACCGTCTACTTCGACCGAAACATCATAGGTCCCAAAGGGCAACCCGGTGTAGAGCCAGTGGCCCTTCTTGTCGGACTTTACCTGGTAATGTCCTTTGATGTCAGTTCGTTCGAGTTTGATGACAGCGCCCTTGAGAGGCTGACCGCTCGGGTCCTTGACATTCCCTTCAAGCGTTGTCGTCTGCGCCCAAGCCGAGCAGGCAAACAGAGTAACGAGACCGGCGAAAGAAAGCTTCTGTCGCAACCGGGCGATCATAATGATTCGTCTCCTACTTCCAAGGATTTCGATCCCAGGATACTACGAGTTAAAACTCGGAAACTCCCGGGAAAAGCGTCTCGGGATCCAGGGTGTACCATCCGTGCCGGCCGTCCGAGGGCCCCGCGTTCCTGGCAACTTCGGGGGCGCGACGCGCATCGAATTTTCCGAAGCCTCGATACTTTACTACAATCGAGCAATTGGGGAGTCTCAGTGTTCAGGGTCGGTTTGTTGATGGCGTCAGTCCTCTGCTTCGGCGGCGGGCTCTTGTCCGCCCATGATTTAGCAAAAGCCGAGGAGCGATATCGGCACACGGATTACCAGGCATCTCTCGACTTGTTAGATAAGAAGAGTTCGGATGCCGCTACCAACTTTCTTTTAGGTCGTAACTACTTTATGCTCGGCGACTTCAAAAAAGCCGTCGACGTTCTGGCGAGAGCGACCGAGATCAGCCCAGAGAACAGCGAGTATATGGACTGGCTGGGTCGCGCCTACGGGCGCCGGGCCGAAATGGCGAACATTTTGAGTGCGCCCGGCTGGGCGACCAAGGCCCGGACGGCGTTTGAAGCCGCCGTGCGGCTGGATCCTAAGAACAGCGAAGCCCTCAGCGATCTGTTCGATTACTATCTGAACGCGCCCGGCTTTATGGGGGGCGGCTACGACAGGGCTAGAGATGTCGCGGACAAAATCGCTGCTATTGACCCTCCGCAGGGCTACCACGTCAAGGCGCAACTGGCTCAGCATCGCAAGGAGTACGGAGATGCGGAAGCGGCACTGAGGAAGGCGGTTGCCGTGGCGCCGCACGAAGTAGGCCATATGATCAATCTGGCGAGGTTCCTCGCAAATCAAGGCAGAACGCGTGAGAGTGACGCCGTTTTCGCGGCGGCTGAACAAGCTCATCCGACTGCGCCCCAACTCTGGTTTGCTCGCGCCGACATCCTGATCAAACATCAGCGCAACCTCGATGAGGCAAAGAGCCTGCTGGAAAAATATGTGCGGGCTCCGATTACCGTCGACGATCCTCCGAAGGAAGAGGCTGCTCGCCTCCTGAAGCAAGTAAGACCTTAACGAATTAGTTTGTTAGCCCGACCGGGCACCCGCGCCGTCGCTCACGCCGTATGAACATCTCCGAAGCGATCTCGTTCAGCCTTCAGGCTCTTCGCGCCAATCGCTTCCGGACCTTTCTTACCGCGCTCGGCCTCATCATTGGTAATGCGTCGGTGATTCTGGTCGTCACCATTTCGCTCGCCTCGCGAGATCTCATCCTGGACCAGATCCGCGGCATCGGCTCCAACCTCGTCTACGCCAGCTACGAAGCTGGTGGGCAGAACACCGCGAAAGTGGAAGCGGATTTCGTCAAAATCTCCGACGTCCAGGCGCTTAGGGATACGCTAGGCGACAAGATCGTAGCCGCTACCGCGGTTATGCCGATGAGCAGCGAGATCGTGGTGAATGGAAAGATCAGGTCCGTTACCGTTGACGGGGTCGATCAGAGCTACGCCATGGTCAGAAACCTCGTTGTCCTGAACGGACGCGGCCTGGACGAAAGCGATGTCACGCTTCGCGCGCGTGTCGCGATGATTACGGACAAACTCGCGATCCGGCTCTTCGGCAGCAAAGACGCCGCTCTAGACCAGACCCTGAAAATCAGCCAGCTCCAGTTCACCGTCATTGGCGTGTTTCGCGAAAAAACCAGCACCTTCGGCCAGGGCGAAATCACCGACGAGACCATCCTCATCCCGATCACGGTGATGCGCTATTTCATGCAATTCGAGCGGGTGGAACCGGTCTATCTCCAGGTCCGGAATGCGCAGGACGTGCCCGCCGTCACGGAACAGGTCACACAGGTCCTCCATCAGCGCCATCGCGCCGGGGCCGGCTACAACGTCCAGAATCTGAAGGCAATCCTGGACACTGCTGACACCATTGCGACCGTTCTCACTATCGTTCTAGTGATCGTTTCCGCCATTGCGCTTCTGATCTCCGGAATCGGAATCATGAATATCATGCTCGTGACGGTGACGGAGCGAACTCGCGAGATCGGATTACGGATGGCCGTAGGAGCCTCGCGCCGCGAAGTATTGCTTCAGTTTTTAATCGAGTCCGTCATGATCAGCCTTGTCGGCGGAACGATCGGGATTGTGCTGGGCCTTGCCTTGCCGCTTAGTGTGCGTTTGATTACGAACCAGGTAAACGTCCCCATCTCCCCAATTTCAGTGATCGTGGCGTTTGGCGTGTCGTTTGCCGTCGGCGTCGGGTTCGGACTGCTGCCGGCGCGTCGCGCCTCTCAGCTCAATCCCACTGAAGCGCTCCGATACGAATAGGGTGCGCCGGCGAGCTACCAGGCTGAGGGTGGATCGCTGGCGGGGAAGCTATCTTCCACCGTGACGTCGTGCGCTTTGTCGACTTGTGCCCTCCGGTTTGTGCCGGATAGGCCATTCGCCCGAACCCAGAATGCTAATCCCACGATCGGGAGCGCCACGCCTATAAGAAAGTAGGCGAACTTCAATCCACGGTCTTGTGCGTCAGTCATTTGTATCTTTCCCTTGGACGCAATTTTCGAGCAACTGCTTCGAAAACTTCGGGCCGAATTCGCCGGCATCACCTGCGCTTCTAAATGATGCTTATCCGCTGGTTGGGCGCGCGTCTTTTCCGCTCAGAGGCGATAGCGTCAGCAACCGCGTACCCAGTTTGAGGGAAGGGAACAGTCCCAAAGTCCGAAGGTCGCTGGTTCCCACGTGGAATCCAAGCATTCTCCCGAACCATTGTGGATCCTCCGATAACGCGCGCATTACTCTTCTCCGCAGACCGTCGTGCCGGCTCAAGATGCACAATGTCCCGGCCATTAGCGCCGGGCGCCGCATGATTCCATGGTGTTTACGGCTGTACAATCGTAAGTCTCCCGCCTGTATCGCCTCGGCCACCGCCTCCGCCTGCCGCAGCGCGACGCAGATCCCTTCGCCGGTAATCGCGTCGACCGACCCGGACGCGTCCCCAACTAGCGCGATGTGCCCCGTCCACACTCTGCGCAGTCTCCGCGAAGCGGTCAAACATCCCCGCATGTTCGCCGAAGCCGCCGAGTAGGGAAGTCGGTCCCCGACCGAGGGAAAACAGGCCAAAAGTTCCCGATACTCTGCGTGCCGACGGTTCGTGATGACCGCGACCGAGATCTCGTTCACGCCCACAGGAGTGACGTAACACTGCCCCGCACCGCTCCAGAGGACTTGCACGTATTCCGAGAATGGCTGAACGCCGAAATGTTGCCGGAAAGCTACTCGTTCGCGGCTCCAGAGCGTTCCGTCCAAACCCGCCCAGCGCCTCACCTGAGAGTGCAGTCCATCCGCGCCCACAATCCAGCGCGCTTCGATTCTCAAATGACGGCAGACGACCTGATGATCCTCAATGGCCCGCACCGGCGTGTTCCAAAACAGATGGACGCCGGCCCGCTCCACTTCTTTTGCTAGCAGTTGCTGGAGCGTCGTTCTCTTGACGCCCCATCCGTTACCCGAAGGAAACGCCGCCGCCACTTGGCTCCGTTCGTCGCTGAACTCGATACCCCGGAACAGCCCACGCTCATCCGAAGGAATCGTGACACCAAGGCGTGTGAGTCGCTCGATCGCGTCGGGCAGCAGTCCTTCCCCACATGCCTTGTCGATCGGTGGCTCCCGTCCATCGAGAACAACGGTCCGTAAGCCCCGTCTCGCCGCTTCGATCGCGGTGGCTAATCCCGCGGGTCCTCCGCCGACGACCGCTACGTCATAGTGGGCTGGCACCTTGGTCTCTCACCACTGCAGCAGCACAAGCTCCGAGCAGAACCCGGGACCCATCGCCGCGAGAATACTGTAACTTGAAGGAGCCGGTCTCCGGTTGCGAAGAATATCGTCCAGGACAAACAACACCGAGGCGGACGACAAGTTACCGATCCTGCTCAGGCATTCCCAAGACGCTTCGAGTGCGTGCCTGGGCAGATCCAGAGCATCGGCCGTGGCCTCGAGGATCGCCGGGCCTCCCGTGTGCATAATCCAGGTTGTAACGTCGTCGCGCTGTAAACCGTTACTCGCGAGAAACGCATCAACGTCCGCGCCCAGGTGCTGGCGCACAATGTCAGGCACCTTCGGCGAGAGAACAATCTCGAACCCGTGTTCGGTCACGTCCCATCCCATGGCATCTTCAGTTCGCGGATAGAAATTTGATTGTGTTGCCACAATCTTCGGCCCTGTCGCCCGCAGGTCTTCGCCCGTCACGGCCACTGCCGCCGCGCCATCGCCGAACAGAGCCGTCGCAATCAGATTCGGCATCGAGAGGTTGTCGGCCTGCACCGTTAGTGAGCACAGTTCCACGGAGAGCAGCACTGCGGCCTGATCCGGATACGCCCGCACATAATCCGCGGCTCGCGCAATGCCGGCGGCCCCGGCAACGCAGCCCAGACCAAAGATCGGTATGCGTTTCATCCTCCGAGGCAGATCGAGCATGTTCAGAATGCGCGCATCAATCGACGGATTCGCGATTCCCGTAATCGTAACGAAAAATATCGCTCCGACGTCCTTCCCGTCGAGTTCCGCTGTTTCCAGTGCATCCTTCACAGCGCGGCATCCAAGCTCCTTCGCGCTCTCAATCCACGCATCATTCTTCTGACGGAAATTGGCTAGCGCCGGATACGCTTCTACCGGCAAGCACAGGTGGCGCTGATGAACGCCGACGCGCCCGAAAAGCCGGTCCAGAACCAGAGGTTGCTCCAGTTGTTTGTCCCATGCCAAATGAGCAGCCTGAAGCAATGTGTCTTGTCGATAGCAGCGTGATGGGAGAGCCGTCGCAACACTCGCGATTCGCATTATGAGAAAGCGTTAGAAGGCCGAGTCGCTTCGAGTGTCGCCTCGGAGCTTCAACCTGGCCCTTTCCCGCACCTGAAAGTATCACAGCGAGATCGATGCACGGAATATGGATGGACGAAGACCCGGAGTCGGCGTCTCTTCAACCCAAATACCACCTCCGCTCGACTCGTGGTGGCATCCTCTATATGTGGACGGGCCCTCGGAAAACTTGCCGCAGGCGGACTCCGAAACCCGACTGCTCATTCACAACCTGCGCCTCCACGTCCGAGACCTGGAAGCGCAACTCGCGCAATTCGAGGGTTCCGCGCCTGCGGAATCCGATACCCGCCTGCGAACCGTCGTCGACTCACTGCCACTGCTGGTCTGGAGTTCCGACGCCAGTCAGCGGCGTACTTGGTTCAACCGTCCCTGGCTCGAATTCACCGGCCGCACCATCGAGCAGGAACTTGGATTCGGCTGGACGGAAGGTGTTCACCCCGACGATGTTGAGCGCTCCCTCACCACTTATCGAAACGCTTTCGGGATACGCGAACCGTTTCAGATCGATTACCGCCTGCGACGGCACGACGGTTCTTGGCATTGGGTCCTCGACCGCGGCGTGCCCTGCTTCGATAACCCCCGAACGTTCTCTGGCTATGTTGGTTCTTGCATTGATATCACCGAACGCAAACAGGCCGAAGCGGAACACCGTGAACGCGAGGAGCGCATCCGTCTGGCTGAAGCCAGTTCGGGAATCGGTACCTGGGATTGGGACCTCACCACGGACGAGGTAAGTTGGTCGCCCGCTCTTTACAATGTCCTGGGCGTATCGGAAAACGTCCGGCCCTCGGTAAGCTCATGGGAACAGTTGGTCCATCCCGACGACAGGCAGCGCGTCGCGCAAGGCTTAATGGAGGCGCTCGCGAGTGAAAGTGTTCTCGAAACAGAACACAGAATTATTCGTCCGGACGGCACGATGCGCTGGCTGTCAACCCTGGGGCGGATCTTCCGCGACGAACTCGGCAAGCCGATTCGCATTTCCGGCCTGAACATCGACCTCACTGCGCGGAAGCAGGGTGAGCAGCGGGCCGCATTCCTCCTGACACTCGAAGATGCAACTCGTCAGCTGACGGAACCGCACGACATCACGCAGACCGCCGCCGCCCTTCTCGGCGAACACCTGCGCGTCAACCGCTGTGCGTATGCCGACGTCGAAGAAGATCAGGACACATTCAACCTCACCGGCGATTTCAATTACGGTGTGCCGAGCATTGTCGGCCGCTATACATTTACTCAGTTCGGAACGGAATGCTTACGGCTCATGCGTCTCGGAGAACCCTATATCGTCGAAGACTCCGAAACCGATGAACGCGTGCAACCGGTATCCGACTCTTACCGGCAGACCTTCATCCGTTCCGTAATCTGTGTCCCGTTGCATAAGCGCGGCCGCTTCGCCGCGGCCATGGCCGTTCACTCCGTAACGCC
>JBJMGJ010000180.1:0-13680 GCA_045807965.1 Bryobacteraceae bacterium
GTGGGATTCGTCGCCTTGAGTAGATTTTAGCGACCGCGAGACTTCAAGTGATTCACATCTGGATTCCGGGCGCGTTCCGCGGCTCGCATCAGCGCCCAATACAGGCCGCCAGAGACAAAGAACCCGACGAACCAGGAATAATCATAGAGCGGCCTAACGGCGGGCAGAGCAAGTCCGATCAAAGCCACGCTGATTCCGCTTGCCAGCGCGATCATTGCATTCCAGTTGATGCCGTTCCTGTATTCGTAGACGCCATCACGGCTATAGAGATCCTCCAGCTTCAGCCTGGCTTTCCGTAGAAGAAAGTAGTCCGCGATCATGATGCCCGCAACGGGGCCTAATAGCCCCGAATAGCCCACGAGCCACCCGAATATGTAGCTGTTGAAATCGGTAAGAAGCTTCCAAGGCATCATGAGCAGCCCGGCAACGCCCGTAATCAATCCACCGGTCCGGAAAGAGATCAGTCGCGGGTTGAGGTGGGAGAAGTCGTTCGAAGGCGAGACCACATTCGCGGCTACGTTCGTGTTCAGCGTTGCAATCAGAAGCGCGACGAGAGCGACTACCGCAATCACTGGCTGACGAAAATGTGCCAGTAGGGCCACCGGATCCCAGATCGCCTGACCAAACAGCACAACCGATGCTGAAGTGACAGCGACGCCGATAAACGAATAGATCGTCATGGCGGCCGGCAATCCCAAAGCTTGTCCGATCGCTTGGGCCCGTTGGGAGCGGGCATAACGCGTGAAATCGGGGATATTGAGCGCAACGGTCGCCCAAAAACCAACCATGCCGGTCAGGCTCGGAACGAAGAAACGCAAAAACTCGCTCGTGCTCCCAAACTTGCTCGGTTGGCTGAGCACAGGTCCTAAGCCGCCCGCCTGCCGCGTGATCCACCAAAGCAGAAGCAATCCGATGCCTAGCATGAATGGCGCGCCGACGCCCTCCAGCATCTTAATCGTCTCAATCCCGCGCCAGATCACCGCCATATTCAAAAGCCAGAAGGCAAAAAAGCAAAGCCACGGACCATGCGGGTTTGCCGCGAGCTGTGGCGAGAGGATGGTCAACATCGAATAGATTGCCTGGCCGCCGATCCACGCCTGAATCCCGAACCATCCACAAGCCACTATGGCGCGTAGCACCGCCGGCACATTCGCGCCGCGAACGCCAAACGAAGCGCGAACAAAGACGGGGAAGGGAATGCCATATTTCGCTCCCGCATGCGCGTTCAGCAGCATAGGAACGAGCACAATCAGGTTGCCCAGCAGGATGGTTCCGATCGCCTGTTTCCAGCTCATACCGCCGGCGATTAAACCGGACGCCAGCATATAGGTCGGGATGCAAACGCTCATCGCCACCCAGAGCGAGGCATAGTTGTAGATGCCCCACGTCCGCTTGTTAACCGGGACGGGTGCAAGGTCTTCGTTGTAAAGACTCTGGTCGTACTGAACTGGCACCGGTTCTCGCACTATAACCCAGTTGATTTACCATCGAGAGATCTACTGGCTGCGCCGCGCCAGCGCACGTCCGAAGGAGGAGAGCATTGTTTCAACGTCCCCGGGTGACCGCGAGAGAGGAGCGACTCGCCGAGTTGCTGCCTCCTTTAACCAATCACGAAGCGCTGGTTGAAGCGAATCGATGTCTGTTCTGCTACGACGCCCCGTGTACGCACGCTTGCCCTACTCATATCGATATCCCGCGTTTCATCAAGAAAATCTCGACCGATAACGTCATCGGTTCCGCAGCCACAATTCTCGAGGCTAACCTTCTGGGCGCCACGTGCGCACGGGTGTGTCCGGTTCAGGAACTCTGCGAAGGCGCTTGTGTCTTGCGTGCCGAACATAAGCCCATCATGATCGGCAGGTTGCAGCGGTTTGCCACGGATCATGTCGCTGCCCAGGGAATCGATGTATTCAAGCCTGGCTTGCCCACGGGCAAATCCGTAGCCGTGGTTGGCGCGGGTCCGGCCGGGCTCTCCTGTGCCGGCGAACTCGCGAAGCGCGGGCATCGCGTTACTGTCTTCGAGAAACGCTCGTTCTCAGGAGGACTTTCGACCTATGGCATCATCTCCCTGCGCGAGCCAATTCCCGTGTCGCTTGCCGAGGTCGAGGCGATTGGCCGTCTCGGCGTAGAATTTCGCACTGGGACGGCTTTGGGTCAAAACCTCGAATTATCGGATCTGGGGAGGGAATTTGAGGCCGTTTTCCTTGCCGTCGGCCTGGGCGCTACGCCCGCTCTGGAGATACCAGGTGAGGAGCACATCGTGGACGGACTCCAGTACATTGAAGCAAGCAAAATGGGCCGAGACGCGTTGCAGATCGGCCGACAGGTCGCAGTAATTGGTGCCGGTAACACCGCTATCGACTGCGCCACGGTCGCGCGACGGCTCGGAGCAGAGCGTGTCACCATCGTCTACCGGCGCACGGCAAGTGAGATGAGCGCCTATCCTCACGAATTCGAATTCGCGAAGGCCGAAGGCATTGAATTTCGTTTCCTTGCCCAGCCGACTCGGGTCGTTGCTTCCGAAACAGGTGTAGCCGGTCTTGAGTGTGCGTCGGTCAGTCTCGGCCAAGCTGACGGGAGTGGGCGGCCTGCTCCCAGGCCCGTCACTGGCTCTGAATTCATCATCCCTGCCGACCAGATCGTAAAGGCGATCGGACAGGAAAAATGGCCCTGGGCAGGCAGCGTGTCACTCGCAACAGATCGGGGATTCTTGCGCGTTAACGAAGAGTTCGAAACCAGCCTTCCCGGTGTGTATGCCGGTGGGGACTCCATTCGCGCCCGCGGCTCGTGTTCCACGGTGATGGCTGTTCAGGACGGCAAATTAGCCGCGGCCGCCATCCACCGCAAGCTCGCGGTATCCAACGAGGAAGAGGCGGCAGCATAATGGCCGACCTTCGGATCGATTTCGCCGGGATCCGCTCGCCAAACCCGTTCTGGCTTGCTTCCGCCCCGCCCTCCAATTCGGGAGCGCAAGTGCAGAAGGCGTTCGAAGCCGGATGGGGCGGCGTTGTCTGGAAAACCATCGGCGCGCCCGTTCTGAATGTTTCCAATCGATACGGAGCCTGGCACTATGCCGGGCAGCGCATGCTTGCCATCAACAACGTCGAGCTGATCTCGGACCGCCCAATCGAGGTGAATCTCCGCGAGATCGCGGAAGTGAAGCGCAACTGGCCCGATCGAGCCGTTGTTGTGTCGGCCATGGTCGAATCGAAACCGGAGGCTTGGGCAGACATCGTGCGCCGAATCGAAGACACCGGCGCAGACGGAATCGAGCTGAACTATGGCTGCCCGCACGGCATGAGCGAGCGTGGGATGGGCTCCGCCGTGGGCCAGGTTCCCGAGTACTGCGAGCAAATCACCGGGTGGGTGAAACAGGCGGCTCGGATCCCGATCATCGTCAAGCTGACGCCCAACATCACCAATATTGTCAGTCCCGCGCGAGCAGCGATAGCGGCGCACGCCGATGCTCTATCGTTGATCAACACGATCAACTCGATTGTTGGCGTTGACCTCGATACCTTAGAGATCACTCCTAACATCGGAGGCAAAGGGGGACACGGTGGTTATGCAGGACCCGTCGTGAAGCCGATCGCGCTCAATATGCTTTCGGCGCTGGGAGCCGATGAGATCGTGTCGCGCTCGGGAGTGCCTATCTCCGGGATGGGCGGCATTTCCAACTGGAAAGATGCGGCCGAATTTCTGCTCCTAGGTGCGGGAAGTCTGCAGGTCTGTACCGCCGTCATGCATTACGGCTTTCGCATCATCGAAGATCTGTGCGATGGATTGTCGCGCTGGATGGACTCGAAAGGGTTTCGAACAATCGCAGAGGTCATGGGCCGAAGCCTCCCGCGTCTTTCGGAGTTCAAGAACCTCGATCTGGCGTTCCGAGCTGTCGCCCGTATCAACCCGGAACGGTGCATCAAGTGCAACCTTTGCTACGTTGCCTGTAACGACACCGCGCATCAATGTATCGATCTCATCACTGATGACGGTTCACTCGTTCAGCCCTATTCGTATGGCGTGCGCGACAACGGAAAGGCGAGCGCGGTGGACGGCCGCCCGCAACCGCGCGTTCGCGAGCAGGATTGTGTCGGCTGTAGGCTCTGCTATAACGTGTGTCCGGTGGAACACTGCATCGAAATGGTCGAGCTACCACCCTGCCGGCCTTCGACAACCTGGGATCAACTCTCGAAGACCCGGCCCGCTGTCACGGAAGATTGGGACGCGATGAAAGCGTATCGGGAAGAGCAGGGAATTCACATTCACTAACGATGTCTCTCCTCGTAAAAAACGGTGAGATTGTCACTGCGGATGCGCGCTTTCACGGCGACATCTATGCGGAAGGCGAGACAATTACCCGCATCGGACAGAAGCTCGAGACGCCTCCGGGCACCGAAGTGATCGATGCGTCGGGAAAATTTGTTTTCCCTGGCTTCATCGACCCGCATGTTCACATTTATCTTCCGTTCATGGCGACGTTCGCCAAAGACACGCACCAGACCGCCAGCATTGCCGCTCTGATCGGTGGGACTACGACGTACATTGAGATGTGCTGTCCGTCGCGAATGGATGATGCGCTCGAAGGCTACCACCTCTGGAAGTCGAAGGCAGAGGATCACAGCGCCTGCGACTACACCTTCCACATGTCGGTAGCCAAATGGGAGGACAAGACCGAAGGCCAGTTGCGCGAAATTGTCCGCGACGGCATCACCTCCTTTAAGGTGTTCCTGGCTTACAAAGGGTTTTTTGGCGTCGAAGACGGTGAGCTCTATTCGACGCTGCGCCTGGCACGGTCCCTCGGGGTCACCGTAACGGCGCACTGTGAAAATGCGGAGCTGGTGAGCCGGCTACAAAACAAGCTTCTGGAAGAAGGAAAAACCGGGCCGGAGTGGCACGAGCCGAGCCGCCCCGAGTCGGTGGAAGCTGAAGGCACGCATCGTTTTGCGACATTCCTCGAAAATACCGGTGCGACCGGATATGTAGTTCATCTGTCTTGCGAGCGCGCACTCCGCGCGGCGGTAGCGGCGAAGGAACGCGGCGTTAAACTCGCTGTGGAATCCGTTCTCCCTCACTTCCTCGTTGATAAAACGCATGCAGAACGGCCTGGCGTCGAAGGCATGAAATTTGTGATGTCGCCACCTCTGCGGGAACGCAGCAACCAAAGGTCGCTCTGGAACGCGTTGCAGTTAGGCTTGATCGATACCGTCGGCACCGACCATTGTCCGTTCGACACGAACCAGAAGCTCTTGGGTAAAGATGCCTTCACTCAGATTCCCAACGGCATTCCCGGAATCGAAGATCGGGTGAACCTCCTGTACACCTATGGAGTGAAGCGCGGCACCCTGGACATTCACCGCTTCGTTGACGCCGCTAGTACGCGCGCGGCCAAGATCTTCGGGCTTTTTCCAAAGAAAGGAACCATCGGCGTTGGCAGCGACGCGGACCTGGTCATCTATGATCCGGCATATCGGGGCGTTGTTTCGGCCAGGACTCAGCACGTCAACAATGACTACAACGGCTTCGAAGGGATGGAAATCGAAGGGCGCCCCTCGGTTGTTACCGTACGCGGGAAGGTGCAGGTGAGAGACGGCCAATTCGTTGGAGAACACGGGCGAGGAAAGCTGCTCAAACGCGAGCCGGTGTCTCCAGGAGAACCGCATGGCTCTTGATCCGAAGCGAGCCATCTCTGAGTTGAAAGAACTGCGTGAGCTGACGTCTGATAATGACGGCGCGCAACGGGTCGCGTGGACCGATACCTGGCTGAAAGCTCGCGGATGGTTCGAAACAAAGTGGCGCGATTTGCCCGTCGAGCACCATGACGATCCGGCGGGAAACCGTTGGCTCACGCTTCCCGGTCAGTCGCCTCGTGCGTTGATTCTCGGAAGCCATCTTGATTCCGTGCCGAACGGCGGCTGGCTGGACGGTTCGCTCGGAATGCTCGCTGGCCTTGCAATCCTGCGCCGTATTGCCGAACAGTACGACGGCCGCCCTCCCGTCACGATTCGCGTCGTGGATTGGGCCGACGAAGAAGGTGCGCGTTTCGGCCGCAGCCTGTTAGGATCCTCTGCGTTCGCCGGTACGTCATCGGTCGAGGCTGACCGCGTACGCACGGACAAGGCGGGGATCAGCATGGAAGACGCGCTCCGCGGGTGTGGCGTGGAGATCGCCAGGTTCCCGGAAGCGCAGCGAGAACGTGAAAACGCGGCAGCCTATCTGGAACTGCACATCGAGCAAGGACCCGTTCTGGAAACACTTAGCCTGCCGCTTGCCGTCGTGCTCGGAACCAAAGGCGTGGAACGGCATGCCATCACCTTCCACGGCCAGGAGGCGCATTCGGGGTCGACACCGATGAACGCGCGCCGGGACGCCTTGGCAGCAGCCGCCAAGCTCGCGCTCGAGATCCGAACGATTGCGAAGAGACACCCCGACGCCGTCTGCACAATTGGCAGCCTGAAGACGTTTCCCGGAATTGTGACCGCTGTCGTGGGTCGGTGCGAAGCTACCCTCGATCAGCGTGATCTAGACCCGAAGGTTCTCGCGACGATGCACCGCGAGGCACGAGCGGCAAGCGAACGGTTCGCCACGGAAGAGAAGTGCACCGTGGAATGGTCGCGCATCTGGAACATCGAACCAGTACCGTTTCACCCGACGCTGATCCGGTTATGCGAGGAAGCCGTTCTCGACATTGCTCCGGAAGCTCCTCACTTGCCCTCAGGCCCGCTTCACGATGCAGCGGAAGTGGCCCGGGCCGGCATCCCTACAGTGATGATGTTCGTCCAGTCTCTAAACGGCATTAGTCACAACAAGATTGAAGATAGCCGGGAAGAACATCTGGAACTCGCCATTCGTGCTCTCGACGGTCTGGCGACAAAGGTGATACGTTTCATCCAGAAGAACGGAGAAAAATAGATGGCGACGAAGACGTCAGCTGAAATCGTGGGGGAAAACCGTGACTACACGATGTTCGCGTGGTCGGTGCAGGGCGCTTCCACCCCGATCCACATGGTTCGCGGCGAGGGCTCGTGCTTTTGGGATGGAGACGGGAACCGTTGGCTCGACTTCAGCTCCCAGTTGATCAACCTCAACGTTGGCCACCAGCATCCGAAGATGCTGGATGCGATCAAAAAGCAGGTCGATGAACTCTGCTTCGCAGGCCCGAACCTGGCCACTGAGCCGCGCGGCGTTCTCGGTAAGAAACTGGCGGAAACTACCGGACTCGCGAAGTCGTTTTACACGCTGGGCGGCGCGGAGGCGGTCGAGAACGCGATGAAGATCGCGAAACTCTACACGGGTCGCAGCAAGATCATCACGCGCTACCGCTCATATCACGGCGCCACGATGGGCGGCATGACGGCTTCCGGCGAACCGCGGCGTTGGCCGGTCGAACCCGGCATCCCAGGCATTGTTCGAGTCTTCGACCCCTACTGTTATCGCTGCCCGTTTGGCAAAACTCCCGATAGCTGCCGCCGTGAGTGCGTCAGCCACATTGAAGAGATCATCCAGATGGAGAATCCGGCGGCCATCGCCGCCATTATGGTAGAGGGCATCACCGGATCGAACGGCATCCTGGTACCCCCGGACGATTATTATCCCAAGCTGCGCGCTCTCTGCGACAAGTACAACATTCTGCTCATCGACGACGAGGTCATGAGCGGATTTGGTCGCACCGGCAAATGGCTCGCTACCCAGCACTGGGGAATCAAACCAGACATCGTCACGTGCGCCAAGGGACTAACCAGCGGATATATGCCGCTCGGAGCAGTGATCGTCTCGAAACCGATCGCCGATTACTTTGAAACCCACATGCTATGGGGCGGATTGACCTACAGCGGTCATCCGGTCTCGTGCGCCGCCGCGATCGCCAATCTCTCTATCTACGAAGAAGAGCACATCTTCGAAAACGTTGATCGGCAGGGCGATTATCTAGCCCGCCGGCTGGAAAGCATGAAAGACCGCTATGCGTGCGTTGGCGATGTCCGCTATAAAGGCCTCTTTAGCGTGATCGAGCTTGTTCGCGATAAAGCGACAAAGGAACCGCTTGCGCCCTTCAACGGAACAAGCCCGGAGATGGCCAAGCTTGCGGCCCACTTGAAAGCGCGTCATCTCTACGCCTTCTCGCGCTTCAATATGGTCTGGGTCTGTCCGCCGCTCGTCATTACGCAAGCGGAATTGGGTGAGGGCCTGGACATCATCGAGGAGGGACTTCGAATGATCGACGCCGAACTTGCGCCCGGGAGCGAACCGCTCGAAGAAATGCACCTGGCTGGAACGCAGGCTAAATAGAACTGAAGAAGTCTGGTTGGATTGTTCGTCTTTAAATACGAACGCGCGCGATGGGATCAAGCAGGAGCAATCACACACGCTACGTGTTGAAAACGGAGAGTGTGAACTTCGTGGAAGATTGTGGGCATCTAAGAAGCATGCTTCGTTACACCTGAAAGGTGACTGCCGTCAGCGGCTACGACGGTTTCGAACCTGTCGCCACGCACTAGAAGGAAAAGATCGAAGATCGGCCGATTTCTCGACCCTTCGATCTTTCCCCAACCCTATATCTCTACGAGTTCGCGCCCTCCGCGTTTAAACTCAGCAATCCCGACAAGCTCCGATTCAGCTCGAGATCGGGCTGTTCCGATACTTGTTGCTCGGGATTAGCTTCCTGTGTGCGAGCGGTCTGCACGGCCGCCCTCAGATTCCTGGCTGCGCGTGGGCTTCCGAACGGCGTTTGCGTGACTTCGCAGTCAACGATAAACTTGAGCGCGGCTTTCCGCGAAAGAAAGTATCCCGCAACAAAACTGGCGCCCAAAAACGCCGTTGGAAATCCGGCACCATCGCCTTCTTTTGAACAAAATGCAGCGGCTGCTACCACCGAAAGCCCGCTTGCGATAACTAAAAGTCCTGGATAACTGGCCTTGACTGTCTTAATTTCCGATACCCTGCTGAGAGAAATCGCTGTCTCCGATTCGGCAGACGGGTTCCGGACAACAACGCAACCTGTAGTCACCGTTGTCATCAGGTAGCTTTTCTGGGAGGCGTTATCCGCCAACGCGTCAATAATCGTGTTCGACATGCTGTTTGGATCGTCCGATTCAAGCCCCTGCTTATCGTTCTATTATGCAAGAAATCGAACGTAACGATTATTAATTTTCTTCTAAAGCGAGATATATTTATTTCAGGTGCTTCTTCTGAGAATGTTGTCGGCCTCCGCCCACAACTGGTTGACAAGCTCTCATGCGAAGTGCCGCGTTCATCCTCCCTGTTCGACTCGTCCGCAATTTCCGGCGCCTGCCCCTTGGGACGGACGGATCCAGTCGTATCGCGCAAATCAGTCTTCCGGGTGTACTCTTCGAGAGAGCTTCGTACCTGCCGCTCGACAACGTGAAGGCTCTGCAGGAATTCCGGCCGCGAGTGGTGGTCGGATTGTCCGCCCACCTGTTGCGTCTCGCCCGGCAAGTTCGATCTGGCGAAATCGTGTTTTCCGATCTCGATAGCGCGGTTTTCGTGATCACAGACTTCAGGAACGCCCCGCTCAGCAACGAGGAACGAACCAGGCTCTGGAACGCGTTTTCCGTGCCCGTCTATGAGTTGGCATTGGCGGATGATGGCGCGCTTCTCGCGTCGGAATGCGAGGCCCAGGAAGGTTGGCACATCGAACCCGGCGTGCGGTTTTCACGGGTCAACGACCAACTCTGGTACAGGCGTCGCGGACGTCAGATCGGCACAGGTCTCGTAGGCGAGATCCAGGACGAACCGTGCCCTTGCGGAAGGCCCGGCCAGCGCATCCTAAATGCCGCAATGGACTTCCGTGATCCTGTTCGTCAGAAGTTAGCCTGTATCGCCTGATCTCCGTCTAACCCCGAATGGGGCCGCCCTTGCGACGATCTCAGCCACCGACCGGCGGTGCTCCGGGTCGTTCGGCTTGCCTTCGTAGTGGTGCAGGATCTCCCATTCCTCAAAGTACGTCAGAAGTTCACCGGGACTCATTCTTGTTTCCGTCGGTTGTTCCGCGCCTTCAGTCGTGTGTACGATGACGATCAGGATGCCGCCGGACCGCAGACCTGCCTTTGCGGGCTCGATCAGATTCCGCTGCAGGTAGTAGCACATTGTGATGGCATCCCAGGCCGCGGGCTGAATCGCAAACTCGCCCTTTTGCAGATCAGCCACAACGGTCCGAAGGGAAATGCCGAGTTGGGCGCTGCGCTCCGCGAGAATATCGACCGCCGTGGGAGCGCCCTCGACCGCCGTTACCTTCCATCCTCGGCTCGCGAGCCAGATGGCATTTCTGCCGGTTCCGGCCGCCAGATCCAGAGCAGTGCCCGGCTGGACATCATGCAGAAATCGTTCGACTAACGGAGTCGGCTGCCGAACAGAACCATCTGCCGTTTCAGCTTCCGCTTTGTATCGCTGCTCCCATCCTTCGACTTTCAATTCACCGCCTCACTCCGTCAGGAACGCGGTTGTTTTGATGCCCGACACTTCAAATGTTCTCCGGCATCGCGGATTCTTACATGCCGTCTTGTCATCGAGAAGGACCATATAGCTGGCCGCTTTCGCGAATTTGGCGCGGTCGCGTTCGTCTGCCTGCCGAGGTAGTTTGTCCACTTTACGGCGAACTAACCATCGCAAGTCGTACGCCTCCGTCGTCCGGCAGAAAGGGCAGTTCAGCGTAACGGGTTTTCTAGTTTCCGACTCTCGATAGAATGCACGTTCATCCACGGCTGTTAGTCTCGTTTTCCTCTACTTAGTGACTCGAAAAGCGGAAATTCGAAACAGCAATCTCGTCGTTTCCCGGTATGTAAAACCCGACCTTCCCTTGCGTGTAGTCGTGTCCGGATGCCGGAACGGCGGCTAGCTCAGTCCACGAGTTCGAGGGTGTTTTGGCGAGTGCCGTAATCCTGTTCGGTTTGACGGAAAGGTCCACTTGGACCCATTCGTTGCTATCCAGGTCGAAAGCAACCTTTCCGACGTCGATCGACTTCCCGTCCTTCACTTCTCGCGTAGTAACGTGCTTACCGTCCGCTGTAAACAAAACGTAGTTCTGCGGATCCATGTAGCCCGCGTACCACTGCAGCTTGCCGCGCTTGAACAGGCCGCTTTTCCTGGCCTGCGCCTGGAATGTATAACGCCCCGAAGTCTTAGGAACGTGATACGCGACGAAGCCGCCGCCCTTCCGCACCTGTTGACCTTCGATTTCCATTCCTTCCGCCGAAGTAGCCGGACCTGCTGTCGGGGGACCAGCGGCTGCGCTCGGAGCAGGTTTCGTATCCGACGCCACCTTCTCCAGCGTCACGTCAGGACCGGAGAGCACCACGACATCGCCGGTGTGGAACGTCCGGTCAAACTTTTTGGGGAGGGCCTGCTCGCGGCGTAATTCAATGTTGTGAAGGCCTGGCTTCACCGTGGAAATGTTGGCGTTTCCATCACTTCCAATCGCCGCCGCGAGTTCGCGATCGACGTACACCATTGTGCCGGGCAGCGCGCCTTTGATCTGCAACGTGGCGATCTCAGGAACCGGCTCGAGCCTGAATTCGACGGCCGATTCTTCTGCTTTCTTCACTGTTACCGTTTGGGGCGGTGGATCGATAAACCCCGGCTTGTGCACGCGTATGGTGTATTCGCCCACCTTCAACGGGATGCGTACCTGGCCGCGATCTGTCTGACGCCGGTACAACGTATTGTTGATGAAGACCTCGACCCCGTCTTGTCCCGTCATTACGATCGCCGTGCCCGCGTTTGGATCTGACTTTATATAAACGGTGAGCGCCGGGGCGGGAGTGTACGTGAGAACAAAACGCTGCCGATCCTTGCTCTCCGTAATCTGCAGATCGTGGTCAATGTTGCCCAGATCTTCGAGCGTGATTTCATCGGTATTCTGTTGGGAGATCGGCTTGCCGTCCAGTAGCACTGTCGGCCGTTCAACGTTTGTGACGAGGCGTCCTTTCCCGTCCTGGGAAGAGACAAGGACCGCCATCGCATTGGAAACAGTAGGCTGCCCAACGATTCGAGGTGCAATCTTATCCGCGGCATCGAAGCTGAAAGCGGCGCTGCCATTGCGCCCGATAACACGAACCGAGTGCCGGCCCGGTTCCAGTTTGTCCAGGATCAGTTCACCGTCTTTGAGTTCCTGCGGCTCGGCATTGTCAATCGCGACCGAGCCCGGAACTAAGTCCGTGTACAAACGCAAGGTCGGGTTGGTGGAAACGGGCAAAGCAGCGGAGACTGCTTCCTTTTCGGGCCCTTTGTTGTTCGGAGCGGCAGACGGCACAGGCGCAGCGGCGCCCGCCTGGGTTTGCGCAAAATTCAGCCGCCGTGCAGTCTGTACCAGGTAAAAGAACGCGGCAAACAGAATCAGGGCAAAGAACAAAGCCAGGTAGGTCGCCCGTTGCCACGTCTTTGCGTCCAGCTTCTGCACGTCGCCAGGGACTTCGCCTGTCTCAAACTGGTCATCCGCTTCCCTTCGATGCACCAGTCGCGGTTCGGGTGCGTCGGGGGCGTTCTCTATTGGCAGCGCGAATCCTTCGCGCAAGCGACGAGCGCGCTCAATAATCTCTTCCTGAACTTCGGAAATAATGATCTGGAGATCGAAATCTCCGACATACGTCCGCCGCAAAGTTTGCACGCGATCGAAGTAATCGCGAAGCGCTTCGAGCGACTGAGTGCGGGCGATTTCTTCCCGGATGTGTCTCAGCTCTTCGAGCGAAGAAAATGTATTCTGCGACCGGTCCACCGGCAAGAGATCTTTCTAACGAATTATATCGAGGATGGAAATTAAGCCTGACGACCGGAGTAATTTAATTCGTAGAATTCACGGTATTCGCCGCTTTTCACGCGCCGTACCCAACCTTGA
This sequence comes from Bryobacteraceae bacterium, assembly GCA_045807965.1. GTDB lineage: Bacteria > Acidobacteriota > Terriglobia > Bryobacterales > Bryobacteraceae > Bog-105. The sequence continues at coordinate 12,845 of JBJMGJ010000180.1, forward strand.
TTGGCCTTGTACCACTCAACCGTGTGTTCGAGGCCCTGTTCGAAATCCATGCGGGGCTCCCAGCCGGTCTTGCCCGTCAATTTCTGATTAGTGAGCGCATATCGCCGGTCATGTCCTGGTCGGTCCGTTACGCTTTGGATCAGAGACTCTGGCCTACCCGTCGCTTTGAGGATTCTCCGCACCACCTCCAGATTCGGAAGCGAGCAGTTGCCGCCAATGTTGTATATCTCGCCGGGGTCTCCCTTTTCGAGAACGGATAAGATCGCACGGCAGTGGTCCTCGACGTAGAGCCAATCGCGCACTTGCTGGCCATCGCCGTAAACGGGCAGCGGAATACCCTCGAGCGCATTCGAAATCATCAGTGGAATCAGCTTCTCCGGAAACTGATAAGGTCCGTAGTTGTTCGATGCCCTGGTCACCGACACGTTCATCTTATAGGTCGTGAAATAGGAAAGCGCCAGAAGATCGGAGCCTGCCTTTGATGCTGAGTACGGGCTGCTGGCACGGACCGGATAGGTCTCGTCCGCTTCGTGAGGAGGGTCGATACTCCCATATACTTCGTCCGTCGAGACGTGAACGAAGCGAGCGACGTTGTTGCGCCGCGCAGCTTCAAGCAGCGAAAACGTCCCGTTGAAATTAGTGAGGATTACGGGCGCCGGAGAGTGGATGCTGCGGTCGACGTGAGACTCCGCGGCGAAATGGACCACGGCGTCGGGTGATTCCGAGTGGAAGAGCGACTCGATCGCACTTGCGTCGCAGATGTCCAGCTGAACGAACCGATAGCCGGAGTGTTCGGCAACTGGCCGTAAGTTGTCCAGGTTACCGGCGTAAGTCAA
>JBJMGJ010000181.1:0-5877 GCA_045807965.1 Bryobacteraceae bacterium
ACCGATGCCGCCGCCGGGCGCACATTCGGCCGCACTGAGTGGTGGTTTGGCTTTGTTCATCGGCGCCGTGTTGGTCGTTGCGCTGGTTCGGTTCCACGCCGGGTACACGGTCAGCGTTCAATTTCCCGTTCGCCTGACATTTCAATCGCCCTTGGTTATTGCGCGACGCACAAAGACAAAGGACGCGTACAAGGCGCAGACAGACCAGCGGCATTCACTCAGCGCCTATCAACAATACGCTTGCACGAAATTTGGGTCGGAATGTCGCGTCGCGCTAGCGATTCAACGGGCGGAAAATCCTCAAGGCAAATGCGAGATTTATCACTATAACGGAGACGGCACTCTCGACTGGGGATATTTCCAGATCAACACGGTTCATCTGAAGAGGCCCGGCTTGAACCTTCGTGACCTGTTAGATTGCAAGGCCAACATTGATTTTGCTTATCAACTCTACACTGAAAAGCATGGGTTCACGCCGTGGTCTACGTTTAACAACGGAGCCTATCGGCGATACCTGCGCGATTGAATTACATCTTGATTGTCACTAGCGCGCTCAGCGTTTCGATGCCATCCCAAAGATTCTGCAATCGGATGTTCTCGTCAGAACTGTGTTGATTATTGTCGTGGTTAGCGATCGGGATGCCGATTGCTGGTGTTTTCAGAACATCGGTGAAAAGGTATAAGGGGATGCTACCGCCGAGTGTAGGCATGACGACGAGAGGCCCGCGAGCTCTTTGGAGGGTTGCGATCACCAGTTTCGAAACAGGCAGATCGAGCGAAGTACGAGCCGCGTTATAGCCGGCCCCACGTTTTATCTGAGCGATTTTCGCGTAGGTCTGCCGGGTATCCATGTCGGGTTCTTCTTCGGTCACGTGATAGCCCTGTTTTTTGATGTGTGCGATGACTCGATCCTGCTGCCTCTTGAAGTCGATCCCTTTCACCAGGCGCAAATCGATCGTCGCCTCCGCGGTTGCGGGAATCACATTACGCGCTGTCGCGCCAACTGAAGCGCTGCTGAGACCGCGAACGGTTAACGCTGGCTGAGCGATCAGCTCGATCAGTTTCTCTCCGTTTCCTTCCGTACGCGCGAACCCGAACTCATGCTTCAACGCATCGTCGTTGACCGGCGCCGCCGCGATGGCCGCCTTCTCAGACGCGGTCATTGGCTCTATTCCGTCATAGAAGTCTTCCACCGACACATGCCCCTCATCGTCCTTCATCGATGCAAGCAATCGTGCAAGCATCAACGCGGGATTGGGAGCCCAGTTTCCGTAATGCCCGCTATGCAACTCGTGAATCGGGCCGAAGACCTTTATGTCCAGATTCGTGTCGCCACGCGCCCCGAAATACATCTGCTGTTTGCGGCTTTGATCAACGGGTCCATCGCAAAACAGCCAGAGATCCGTCTTCAACAAATCACGGTATTTTTCGACAATCTGTGCCAAGTGCGCGGAACCGGCCTCCTCCTCACCTTCGAAGAAGAAGCGGACGTTTGCGGAAGGTTGCACCCCCGACGCTTTCATGGCATCAAGTGAGACGAGCAGCGCCTCAATGGGCGCCTTATCGTCCGATGTCGATCGGCCATAGAGCCTATCTCCGCGGCGGGTCGGTTGGAAGGGCGGTGTGGCCCACTTAGCCGGCTCAACCGGTTGTCCATCGTAGTGGGCGTAAAACGTTACCGTCCCTTTTGCGCCCGGAGGATTGATTTCCGCATACACGACGGGTGGCGCATCGGGCACCTGGAGTAGTCGGGCGGACACGCCGCGTTGCGCCAAGGCGGTCATAATGAAATCCGCGTTCTTTCCGATATTGGGTTTATCGCTTGCCACGTTCGGAATCGAAAGGAACTGGACAAACGAATTCAGGATTTCTTCCTGGTGTGCGATGCGGTAGCTGCGCACGTCTTGAGCACGCCCGAGAACACACCCCAGTAAGGCGGCGAGAATACGATGCCTCATTTCAGATCAGTATGGTACGGACAGTAGCGCCGGCACAACGTTCTTTCGAAATTGCCCAAGGCGGGCCTGGCGCTAGAATCGAACTCTCTCTCCGTGCCGCAAGGGTGCGTACGTTCCGAGCTCTGCCCTCATGCGCCTCGTGTGTGCTCTATGTGGAAGATGCCGAATACCGCGCGATTGGCGGGATTCGGGAACAGTCGGAGCGCGAGCGATTCCAGGAATCTCAGCTCGCTTTGAGGGTTGTTTTGAATACAAATGCGCTCGCCGGGCGAATGAGTCAGCCTGACGAGCGCATTTAACTTACTTGTTGTTAATGTCTGTCCCGGCCTGCCGATCAGTACCTTTGATCGCGTCCTTCACGTCGCCGTAGGCTTGCTTGAGCTTCCCTTTTCCCTCGTCAACGACTCCTTCGTCGTGAAGATCAGGATTGCCGGTAGCTCCTCCCACTGCTTCTTTGGCCTTGCCTTTCAGTTCGTCCACCTTGCCGGTGACTTGTTCTTTTTCCATGTCTTTTCGGCCTCCGAAAAGTTGGATTCGCCCACGCCCGAAATGTTACGGGACTATGCGCACACCTAAGAGGAGTTCCGGGCAGCGAGATGCTCTTTTAACCAGCCCGTGATCTTTTCCTTGTAGGCTGCGGTAGAGTCCGACCACCAACGAATCCCATGGCCTGCTCCTTGCACGGGATAGAGCTCGCAACTCGCCCCAGCTGCATTCATACGGTTACACATGGCCTGCGATTGCCCGTAAGGCACAAGGCGGTCGGACGTGCCGTGGATCAGCAGAAATGGTGGTGCGGTCGGCTTCACATTGTACAGCGGAGAGAGTTGGCGAAGACGCGCCATCATCAGCAATTCGAACGGAGTACCCCGGAACGAATCACGTAATTCCCGCGGCACCAACGTTGAATTTTTGGCAAGGTCAAGCAAGTCTGTCGGCGTGTAGAGCGCGACCACGGCACTCACGCGCGTTTCGGGCGACGCATTCAGAGCCGCCATTGCAGCAAGCTGGCCGCCGGCGGATTCGCCTAACAGAGCAATCCTCGAAGGGTCAATCCGGTATTCAGCCGCGCGAGACTTTACGAATCGCACGGCATTTTCGACGTCTTCGATGGCAGCTCCGAACTGGGTCCAATCGCTCGAGAGACGATAATCGATCGAAAACCATGCAATCCGGGCCTTGCTCAGCGGTGCGAACAGGGGCTGAACCTCTGTGAGGCGGTCGCCACGAACCCAGGCGCCTCCGTGCACGATTATGGCGGCGGGAAACGGGCCGGCGCCTTCCGGGATGGAGGCATCGAAGTACAACGGGGCTCCGGCGACTCTGGCATACTCAACGGCTTTCAACCGTTCGCTCGCATGCTGGGCGGACAAAGGCGCGGTAATAGCTAAAGACATGAGAAGAGAGAGCAAGGTGGAGGGGATATCGCTCCTGAAAAGCGCTTCCAACTGATTGGATGTCTGTCGCTGGGCAGGAGTTCCAACCAGTGCTGCGCGGCACCCACGTAACGTAGCTAGGGACACATCTGTGGCTTAGCAATGGCGATCCATTGGCCCCAGGACTTGCCGTTGTCTTCCACTTCGATCTCGAGCCGTGGGTGAGAAGCGCCGGTCCAAACACGCCAATATTGCCACTTCTGGTCAGCAGCCTGTAGCGGGAGCTCTGTTATCTGCGTGCGCCGGTCACCGTCGTTGATCTTGAGAGCCAGGCCGTCCACGGAAGGACCGTGAAGTACTGGAATCGAAATACAGCTATTCGAAGGTGTCCGGAAAGGGGTGGACCTGACGGTTTCAACATTTGCATCGGATCCGTTCCAGGTGCTGATAATAGGCGTGTCAGGACGTTCGCCGAAGTCAACTTTCTCCGGCAGGCTCCGGGGTGTTGAGCCCAGAGCATCTTGCCACACAAAGTCTTCGATCGGGGGCCCATTGACCTTTGTAGGCCCTATCTCGGACGGAACGATCTCCTTCGGCCGGCTAAGCGGGTAAAGAGCCTTGCCGCGCGGCGCCTCAACGTAAGCGAAAATCTTCTCCGGGCGTAAACGCGATGATATGAATCCAACCCAGGCGAGTCCGGGGGGCACCGAAGCAGTAGCAACCGCCGTCGGTAAGCCAGGGGCGAAACGCCTGCCAAAACCCAGGATGGTTCCTTTTTCGTCGACCAGCACGAGCCATTTGTAGGGTCTCCTCCATTTCGTTATGTCCACCCACCCGTTGACCTGATAGCCTGTTTCAACCGGCAATACCTGAACGATCACTCCTGACAGGGGAACGCTTTGAACCTGGCCAATTTCCGCCATTGAATGGCCGATCAGGCGATTGAGGCCGCGATGGTAAATGCTGGCTCGGTTAGTAGTCAGTTCAGTCACTTCGTCCCTGTAAAACCGCAGGTCGGGGAAAATCTTCGTTTTGATCCAGTAGCTGTCCTCCAGCCCATCTTCGACGGTGAGGGCGGCCAATTGCTGCTCCGTGAAGAAATTGGCCAATCCGTCCAGCCATGGCATTAGTTGTGGGAACGAGATCAGAACGAGCAAAGCCGAGACTATGACCAAGCCGGGCATGTAAGGCCTGAGTAGCGGCAACGCTGCTAGTGTCCAAAACAGGAGAAGGATGACTACGGCCCAATTCATTTGCGGTACGGTCAGATACCTGAATGCCTGAGCCGCGACGAACTTCTGATCGGTCGGATCCATTCGTCCTCCCGCCGTCAGAAGCGCCGTCAGGAAGGTAAAACCCCAATAGCTGAACAGGACGACACTCGGCGGGGATAGGGAGCGTCGCGTACCCAGAACGATTGCAAACAGAATCCCAACCGTGGCACAGGCCGATAGCCCGAGTCTCACCGCGAACATCGGCGTGCGCATAGCCCCGAAGGGCATGCTGAGATAAGCACCGATGTATTCGAGCGAATACAGCGGGTAATGAATGAAGTTGCCGAGCTTCAGGTCTCCGGTGAAGTGATACCCGACAAAGTAGAGTCCGAGCGTCGCCACGGCGGCCGCGGTCAGAACAGCGAGTTGCCGCCTTGGGATTCGGATAACGAATGCAACGCACAGAACAAGGGGCCATAAGAGCAGCGCATTGCCAGACGAATACGTGCCAACTACCGCAGCTGCAATGGTGCTCCAAAGAAGTGCCGCGGAACCAGTAGACCGGAATCGGCTCAGGAAGAAAAACGTGAGCGCGACCGCAAGTTGCATGAGCGTCCATTGGAGCAGGAAAGGAATCGCCAGAACGTTTGCGGCGCTTTGCCAAAGGCTCACCACTCCCGCCAGCAGGACCGCCGCGAATCGTACCTTCAGATCTAAGGTCCGGTCTGCTAGAACTGTGGAGGATAGGACTATCCAAGTAGCCCCGTAACAAAGAAAGCTCAACACCAGGGGCAGGATCATCCGGCCGTGCAGGAAAACCATGTCCAGAGCGAAAGCAATCTCAGGGAACACGATGCGATGCTCGTTGTGTTGCTTCCAAAAGACGGCGAGATGTAGATGCTTATAAGCTTCGAGGTGCTGAACAACGCGCCAGTAATCCCACATGGGCATGGGCGTGTAGTAATCTGCGATGCGCCCCACCGTACCAACCGCATTCAACACCAGCCACACGCTTAAAGCGATGAGGACCAGCTGCCAGCATAAGCCCTTAAGCTGCTGCAGCTTAGCTGGAAAGTCGGTTCGTCTCCCGGCGGCTACCAGGGGCTGAATAGGTACCATACAAGAGGCCGAAACAAAGGTGAAGTTAGGAGTTTAGCAGTCGAGCCCACCTGGAAATCTCGCCAGTTTTGCTCGACTCGTCCATTAATATTGAGAAGAACAGTGAAGAAAGCATTAGTTACGGGTTCGTGTGGGCTGATCGGCTCTGAAGTCAGTATCTTTCTTGGCCGCTCCGGGTTCCAGGTTTTCGGTGTTGACAACAACGAGCGT
>JBJMGJ010000182.1:0-10925 GCA_045807965.1 Bryobacteraceae bacterium
CTACGGGCCAACAACACCGCCGGCGTGCTCCTCGATCCTATGGCAGATAAGGTGATGCTGGTGACGCTGTTTATCGTCCTGGCGGTGATCCACCTGATTGATGGCTGGATGCTGGCGTTGGTACTCGGCCGCGATCTGGTGATCGTCTGCGGTGCTGGTTTGCTACGTGCTTTCCGGGGTTACCAGCGGTTCGTTCCGAGCATCCTTGGCAAAGTCAGTACCTTCTTCCAGATCGTCCTCGTTTTTCTGGTGCTCACACGAGCTGCTTACCCGTACCGCTTCCTCTTATGGCTTGAGACGCTTGCCGTCCTGCTGTGCGCGCTTTTTACTGGCCTCAGCGGTATCGATTACATCCGGCGCGGGATCGAAATGACCCGCCGACCGCGACCTGTAGCCCAGTGATACCGCGAATACATGGGATGCCCGCTGTCATCGTGCGGGGTCGTAAGAGGACACATATCGCTGCCTGGAGAGGTTGCTTAGGTCGTCCGCGCAACCCCTGGAAGCGGGTTACTGCTTTCCGGTAGTAGATCTCACCCCGGAATAAACACCTTCGACCGTATACTAAATACGGGTGTTGGCAACTTTGCTGATAGCCGTCCAGCTTTCGATCTAGGTTCGATTGCTTGCTCCTTGACCTGACCTGGCCTCCAAGCCGACTTGGTTGTAACCGTCGCCTGAAAGGGGACCCCGGAATGTCACACCGAAGCGGAGATCGAGCCAGAGCCGATAAACGGGCACGAAAACGGCGCGTACGACGCAGCCTTTTGAGGCCTTTGAGCAAGGCAATCGCCATTGCTCGGCGCAAGGCTGTTACCCCGCCCGAAGAACCGTCCCTACCTATATAAGCTCTCACCCGAGCCAAGGGGGCGAGCTACTGCATCGATTGCTCTCATTCGTGAAGTTGACGCCGGTGGGCCTTTCCCACCGGTTCGTTGACTGCAATAGAGGCCGGGAGTAGCCTAAGTGTATGGAGCCCAGCGTCGAGATTTACCAACCGTCGCCAGCGTATTCGCGCCTTGGCTGGGCATCTTTGGCGGGATCGGCCGTTTGTGTTATCTGCGGGCTACGAGCGCCGCTCGCTTTCATTCCCGGGGCGCTTTGCGCCCTGACCTCCGTCGCTTTGTTCTGGCTCGCCCACAGGCCGCCCATCCGGATCGGGACCACCCAGTTCAATATAGGTGAGCGTGCCATTGCCTGGCAGGAAGTGCGCGAAATCAACAACAGTCGCTTCTTGTCACCGCTTATTCTGAAGTTGAAGCTGACCAATTCCCGACGCAAGGCACTCATCTTCCCGGGAGAACCCGAGCGGATCGCCAAATTGCTCGATTCGCTAAGGCGCCACTCTGCATTGGCGACTTTCAATGGAATTGCCTACCGGGATTACTGGACCTGGAACGAGGTCAAGGAATTGAGCGGAGACGCTTCCCGAGACGAAACCCCGGTCCGGATGGTAAGTGCCCAGGACGAAGAAGAAATCGAGCGAATGTTTCAGAAACTCAGGAACTGCCGTGATTTGGACTCACACGATGCGGACCAGTCGAGAGCATCGCATGAGGACTAATTCTGGCGGTTAGAGCCTGGAAGCGATCTAGACGCCGATCTGGCTGCTCCACTTTACTCCTTTTCATTGTTCTTTTCGCCGGCGCAGTATATCTATTCCGAGTCCCGGTGCTCACGGCAGCTGGCCGAATCCTGGTCGAGAACGATAAACCCGAAAAGGCGGATGCTGAAGTCGTATTGGGTGGCGATGAATTCGGCGCTCGCATCACGAAAGCGGCTCAACTTGCGACGGCCGGATACGCGCCTTACGTACTTGTGAGCGCGCCGCGTACTCTCCTCGGTCATGAATCCGACATCACGATCGAGTACGCCCGTCGCCGTGGATATCCCGTTTCGCTGTTCCGACCCTTCAATCATGAGCTCAACTCCACTCGGAGCGAAGCTGAGCTGATCGATCGCTACCTCCGGTCACAGAATGCAAAGAGAATCCTTCTTGTGACGAGCAATTACCACACGGCGCGAGCCGCCCGTCTTTTGCGAAAATATTCTCCGGGCTTACAAGTCATTGCGGTGGCCGCCCCGGATCCGAATTTCACTCCCGATGGATGGTGGAAAACCCGCGAGGGCCAGAAAACATTTCTCTATGAGTGGCTCAAGACGATCGCCACCGCATCGGGTAATTAAGTGCTGAAGTCCCTTTACACCCTGTGGCCGTATGTGAGGAAGTACCGGCGTGGGCTCGCCCTCGGCCTCGGCGCTCTCTTCATGAAGGACCTGCTTGCCGTAGCTCTGCCACTAATTATCAAGTACGGCGTTGATTCTCTAACGCACGGCTTTCAGATCCGCGTGCTGCTCAATTTGGCCGGCTTGCTCGTCCTCGCTTCGCTGATCAAGGGCGTCTTCCAATACTGGATGCGCGTGATCATCATCGGCATCTCGCGCGATATAGAGTACGATCTGCGGAACGATCTATTTGCCCACCTCGTGGAGCTGTCGCAGAGTTTCTACTCGCGTTACAGGACGGGAGACATCATGGCCCGCAGCACGAACGATCTGAATGCGGTGCGTATGATGCTCGGTCCGGGAATCATGTATTGGAGCGAAACCTCCATCATGCTCCTGCTGGCGGTCGCCGTTATGGCCAGGGTGGATCTTCGGCTCACGCTCACTGCGCTCATTCCAGCACCCCTGGTCTCGGTGGCGGTCATCTTTTTTGGCCGTCGCATTCATGCGAGATTTGAGCACATCCAGAAGATGTTCTCCGAAATCAGCAGCCGGGTTCAGGAGAATCTGGCCGGCGTTCGCGTGATTCGAGCTTATGCCCAGGAGACAGCCGAGGTGCGGCAGTTCGAAACCCTGAATCGGGATTACATTCGCGAGAACATTGGCCTTGCCCGAATCCAGGGTATGTTCATGCCGCTTCTGCAGGCGCTAATCGGCCTGACTTTCCTGCTGGTCATGTGGATTGGTGGTCAGCAACTTATGCAAAAGCGCATCAGCCTCGGCGATTTCGTCATGTTCAACACCTACATGGGAATGCTGATCTGGCCCATGATCGCTTTTGGATGGGTGGTGAACCTTATGCAGCGAGGAACGGCCTCCCTGAACCGTATCAACGAAATGCTGCACGAAAAGCCCGCCATCGCCGCGCCGCCGGATGGTTCCGTAAACCCGGGAAGCTGCTCGGCTGAGATCGGTTTCCGGCACGTGAGTGTAATGTTTGGAGATCGACGAGCCCTAAACCGCGTCAATCTGACAATTAGGGCCGGCGAGACAGTTGCGATTGTCGGACACACAGGAAGCGGAAAAACGACGCTAGTCAATCTCATCGGTCGCTTGATAGACCCAACCGAAGGCTCGGTCTCTTTCGGGGGAGTCGATCTGAGACAATTTGATCCCCACCAGCTGCGCCGGGAGATTGGGTTCGTCCCGCAGGAGACGTTTCTATTCAGTGCGACGCTGGCGGAGAACATTGCTTGGGGAGTCGAGCACGCGACCAGGGTGGAAATCGAGAAAGCGGCTGAGATCGCGGGGCTAGCGAGTGATATTGCCGCCTTTCCTCACGGGCTTGATACCGTCGTCGGGGAGCGCGGTCTGACCCTATCGGGAGGCCAAAAGCAGAGAACCGCAATTGCGCGGGCCATTCTCCGCAATCCCAGGGTTCTCATTTTGGATGACGCTCTTTCGAGCGTTGATACCGTGACAGAAGACAAGATTCTGAAGGGGCTGGCGGGTGTGATGCGGGATCGGACAACCATCTTAATCTCTCATCGCGTCTCGACGGTACAGAATGCACATAGAATCATTGTGTTGAACCATGGCGCCATCGTGGAAATCGGGACTCATTCCGAGCTACAGGCGCGTGGCGGATATTACGCAGAGCTATATGAGAAACAGCTACTGGAAGAAGAGTTGGAGGCCATCTGAATCTATGTCTGATTACTTGATGAACAGACGAAATTGGCTTCAGTCAGTACCGGCGGCACTCGGTGCGGCCTCGCTGTTCGCGCCCATGACCAGTGCCCAGGAGTATCGGATCGCTGGGGCCGATATCAGGCTTGGCGTCGCGTCCTATTCTTTTCGAAAATTCAGCCGAACGCAAGCGATCCAGATGCTAAAGGAGCTCGGCACTCCTTACTTGAACGTAAAAGACGTTCATCTAAAATTGGACAGCTCGCCCGAGGAAATTGACGCGGCCAAGAAGCAATTCGCGGCCGCCGGGGTGAAGTTGGTCGGATGCGGAAATGTCAGCTTCCAGACGGCTGACGAAAACGATATCCGAAGCAAGTTTGAGTACGCGAAGCGAGTCGGATTTCCTTTGATTGTCTGCGCCCCGACGGCCGAAACTCTCCCCATGATGGAGAAGTACGTCAAGCAGTACGACATCAAGATTGCAATCCACAACCACGGGCCCGAAGATAAGCACTTTCCGACTCCGCAGAGCGTTCTCGCCGCGGTCAAGAACATGGATCCCCGTTGTGGTTTGTGCATAGACATTGGCCACACCTCCAGAACTGGAGTCAATATCGTCGATTCAATCGCTGAGGCCGGGCCGCGGCTGCTCGATATGCACACCAAGGACCTGGCAGACCCGATGGTGAAGGAAAGTCAAGTCGCCGTGGGCGAAGGCAAATTGCCCATCAAGCAGATCTTCGCGCAGCTGATCAAGATGAAATACAACGGCTCGGTGAATCTCGAATATGAAATCCGAGAAACGGACCCTCTTCCAGGCATGCAGACGAGCTTTAAATACATGCGCAGTATTCTCGACGAGCTCAAGGCCAACAAAGCCTAATTTCTAACGGCTGGAACCGGATGTGACGCCGTTCGGGATACCCGACATTTCAAGATCCGGGATCTCGATCAAGGTTTTCGTTCCCTGTCCAGGAGCGCTGTCGATCTCCATGCGGCAGTTCGTGCCGAAAAGCACTCGGAGCCGCTCGTGCACGTTTGTCACGCCTACGCCGGCCGGCTGTTCGAAAAGCGCCGAAAGACGGGCTTCTTCCATCCCGAGGCCATCGTCTTCGACCGAGATGAAAAGACGGTTCCGTTCGAGCCACGTCGAAAGACGGACTGTTCCGCCCTCGATCTTGTTGGCTAGTCCGTGCTTGATGGAATTCTCGATGATGGGCTGAAGAATCATGCTGGGGATCAGGCGGTCGAGCGTCTTGGGGTCGATATCTTTCTGAAACTTCAGCTTTTCGCCGAAACGGACCATTTCAATGCCGAGGTAATCGTCGATGAACGAGATCTCCTCTCCAAGCGGCGACAGGTTCTCGGTTTTCCGCAGGAGACGACGCAAGATTTTGGACAGCCGGTAGATCAAACTCCGTGCACGATCGGGGTCCAATCGTATGAGTGTGGAAATGGAGTTCAGGGTGTTGAAGAGAAAGTGGGGATTGATCTGATTGGTCAGTGCAATCAGGCGAGCTTCGGTCAGGCGAACATGCTGCAATTCAAGTTGCTTCTCCGTACGGAAGCTGCCCCAGATGCGAATGGGAAGCGAAACGGCAAAGAGTGTTGTAATCGCGGCCGCAGGGAAGCTCCAGCCGGTAATGGGAGGCAATCGCTGGAACAGAAAGAACGTATTGTGTTCCGAGAAAGACCGGAATACCGCCCACCTGAGGGTTTCCGTCATTACGACGATGGCGTTACACGCCACGTTGAACGCCGCTCTTTCGACAACGGACCTTTGAATGGCATTGCGATTCAGGCGTAAGATTTGCCTGAACAGGCGATAGAGGTTGAGATCAACAAATGGCGAGAAGTGCCAGATGTCTTCTTTAACGGGCGCCAAGTCATGCATGAGCGCTCCGAGAAGGCCGGCGGCCGCAAAGAGCGGCATGGACATAAACTTCCCCTCGCACATGTCCGGGACGGAAACGCACAACCCGGTGATCAAGCCGGTGACGTATCCGCCGAGCATGCCCGCGATCTGCGCTCCTTCGAGAGCCAGATCAACGGCACTGTATTGGTAGTGGCTTAGAATACGCACGCCCGCGCTGGCGCCGAAGATAAACGAGAAAACGAAGGCCAATTGCAGTCGTTCCGACACCGTTCGCTTGTCGCTAATCAGCAGCTTCTGGATTCTCGCGAACCGCATCAGAATGCTGGCGATAGACGCCGCCACCGCGATTTTAACCAGGAGCGCGGCTAATTGCTGTTGATCAAGCACTAATTTGCATCCGTGGGCACGACTGCCAAGCTTCGGTTTCTATAATGGTGTTTCCATTGTCCCAACCCGACTTCACACTCAGAAAAGTTGCCGAAGCGGATTTTCCCAGCAGATTTGGGAAATTTCGAATCTTCGGCTTCGAAGGTGTCCGGACCATCGGCACGGAGGAAGCCATCGCTCTCAAGATCGGCGATCTTGCTCCAGAGAAAGGTCCGACGCTGGTCCGCATCCATTCCCAATGTCTAACCGGGGACGTTTTTCATAGCTTGCGGTGCGACTGCCGCTCGCAACTGGAACTGGCGCTCGATCAAATCGTGAAAGAGCAGCGCGGATTGCTGATCTACGAGCACCAGGAAGGGCGAGGGATCGGATTGATCAACAAGCTTCGTGCCTACGAGCTGCAGGACAAAGGCATGGATACCGTCGAGGCGAATGTGGAGTTGGGGTTTGAGGCCGACCTTCGAGACTACGCGCTGCCAGCCGCGATCATTCAGTATCTTGGGATTGTCCAAGTTCGGCTGCTTTCAAACAATCCGGAAAAGGTGGCAGCGCTTGAGAACGCGGGCATAGAAGTTGTGGAGCGCGCGCCGATCATCGCGCCGCCGGTCGAAACGACGATGGAGTACCTGAGAACGAAGCGCGAAAAGATGGGCCATTTGTTCTAGAGAGGTTTGTTCGTTTAAAGCGTAGCGCCCGTTTTCACCTGCTATGATTTCCTCGCGGGCCCTTAGCTCAGCGGTTAGAGCAGAGGACTCATAATCCTTTGGTCGAAGGTTCAAATCCTTCAGGGCCCACCAAAAGAATCAACGGCTTGCATTCTAGTGAATTACTTCAGCCATACGCGATACAGTGACTTTGACAGGGACTGCTTCCGTGTCGCACGACTTAGGCCGTAGACTCACACCAGCCAGCGCTTCTCTTTTTGCTCTCATGCGGAATGACTGTACCGTTTCGAGCATTGCCCGACTCATGTGCCCCATCAATGCGAGCATTGTACTTTCAGACACACCGTTCTCTGCCAGTTGTGTCGCGAAGGTATGACGTAGGTCGTGGAGTCCGCACTGCACTCCGGGGATCTTTCGGACAAAAGAAGTGCTGCGGCAGTGGCTCACCGAAATGGGCAATGAACCACAATTTATGCTGCGCGATGACGTTTACCGGTTCTTCATTCAATGGAATGATGCGGCCAGTTCCGTTCGATGTTTTCGAATGCCCAACTGTTGTCGCGACCGTGAACAAATCCATTTGCTTCAATTGAAGGGACAGGGCCTGTCCGGGTCTCATTCCGGTGAGTAGCAGTACGCGAATAACACCACGCACGACTTCGGAGCGCAACATATCTGCGGCACGTAGGAGCCTTAACTGCTCTTCTGGGGAAGAGTGCATGACCGATGTCTTTTCGTTCGTTCGAGCTTTCTAACGTTCGGCCATAGCGCCGACCACGGATGACCTACTGCTCGGGATAATTTTCCCAATTGCATGTTTATGGTCCTTCCACTGGCACCCGCTGCTGTAGAGCTTGCAGAGGGTGACTGCCCTACAAGCTCCTCGTGGCTTATAGCCGCAGGACCAGGCCAGAAAGCACATGCTCTCAAGCTTTCCGAAATACGGCTCGACAAATCCAGCCCTGCAGGTAATTACGCCAACTGATAGCAAACGGCGGTAAGCGCGAGCATAGTTGGCACTGCGGTTGCCAGCACGGTCTTACATCTACGATCTTCCCCCCGGGACAACTGCGCCTCTTTGCGGCGGCAGGTTGCTCATTTGGCTTTCTTTGCCAGTTGCTTGTATAGCGCCGGATCGAATTCCTCGAGCGTGTAGATGCCGTTCAGGTGATTAGTACCCATCCAGGTCAGCCATTTGCCCGGGTCGGCGTTCCAGCCTTCCTGTTCCCACCCGGGGCCGACGAAATCGAATGTATCCTTCGGCGTCGCCATTTTGGCCTTGGTGTTATGAAGCAGAATGCGCGCCACGTCGAGATAGTGGAGGTCGCCCGAATATTTGTAAGCTTTCGCGTAAAGAGTGACAGCCCAGTCCAGATACTCATCGCCTCCGGCAGTGATTCCGGCTCCGTTTGCGGTGATCCCCTGCAGGCCGATCATCGGTCCGTTTCTCCATCGAAGGTGCTTGTCGGGCACGTTGCCGGCCAGCGGCACGTTCCAGATCCAGATCCAGGTCTCCGTATAATCGGCGGCGGATAGGGCGTGCGACAACCATTTGGGCTGTTTCGTCGCTTCGTAAAGAGCCATGAATGCATCGAGGGCGGCCATGCCCCCTTCCTTATCCGTGAGGAGTTGAGCGGAAGACGCGTCGACCGCGCCTCCCTGGTAATTGGCCCTGACTCCATAGTTCTGCCAAACGTTGTCGCCTGCGCGGAGGGCGGCATCCATATACTTCTGTTCACCGGTCGCGCGCGCCAGCGGGACGAAAAGGACGATCGGAGCGTATGTGGCGCTCGGCGAGCCGTTGAACACCTCGCTGGTGCCGGGCTTCCATGCGCGGGGGAACGAGCCATCAACGTGCTGCTGCGGCAGAAGCCAGTCGGCGAATTCCTTTGCCCAGCGCAGCCACTCGGGATGATCGATGCCCTTTTTCTTCTCGCGCTCGTAAGCCAGCACGAGCGTGCGGAGATCCGTACTGATGGTCAGCAACGGTTGCTGGCCGATGGACCAGGCGGCGGGAATGATCTTGCCGGTGTAGAGGTCGAAGCCGTCGCCCACGGGAGGCGACATCGGCAGAATGCGGATGAACGTTGCGATGAGATCCAGAGCCTGCCGGCGTAGTTTCTGGCCGCGTGGAGTGTCCGGCTCGCGGTCGGCTTCCTTGAGGAACTCATCGGCGGCTTCGATATTCTTGGCGCAGAAGCCCATGGCGGCGCGCCGCGCATCGGAACGGTCGCGGAACTCGCCAGTGCGCGCATCGAGAAGGTAGGGAATGCCGGTGCGGCCGTCAATGGTCCGGACCTGGCTTGAATGCACGTCGATCACGGTGCGGCGCACATAATCGAGATCGGTGTAGTTTACGGCTGGCTTGAGGGTATTCCAGGCCCAGCGGAAAGTGTTTCGGGTCGTCTGGGGGAAGGTTTCGCCGGACCCGAAGCGGAATGCGACGTTGTAATCCTGCGCGGCGTCCTGCTTCATTGGCGTGTAGCGCCGGCGCCACACGGGAACGGCCTTTGCGGGCGCGGAGGGTGCCATGTTGCCCTCAGGTGTAAGCGTGGCGGGAGGCGCCCCGGGGGAGGTGCCAGCGCTCCCGGGTGCCGCTCCGCGCCCGCCGCGGCCGAAGCGGCCACCGCCCAGGAATTCGTTCGTGGTTCCTGGCAGCCAATAACCGAACTCGACCCCCGCCGCGGTCTCATGGGCCCCAACAGCGCCGAAGTTGTACTTTTCATCAATCATCACGTTATTGTTAGGCGCGGCTTCTTCTTCGACCGTGGTATCGCCCTTCGGCGAGGGATCGAGCACGGTCACCGAATAGCCATCTTTGAAATTCACGGCGAACAGCGGCGCCGGAAGAGTGTTCTCGCGCATCGAGAGCCGTTTCTCGGCGTAGTGCAGCGGCCCTCCGGAAGAGGTCATGCCATCGTAGGTCGGATCGGAGTAGAGCTTCGCGGGAACCATGAAGTCGAGATCCGCCCAGACCACATCCGGCGCAGTGGAGAGCATGACGGCCGAATCGAATCCGCCGTCCGCGTTGCCTTTCACTACGACGTGCCGGTGAACGGACAGGATAGGATCTTTGAGGCTCCAGCGATCCTCGATGTGGAACGCGACGCCCGCACCGAAGGGAACGTCTGCCTCGGCCACCGCGATGCCGTTTGCTAGGCGGACCGTCTTATAGCCCGCCGACACTTCGTGGACGTCGTCTTTTGAGCCCGGGCCGGGAAGGCTGCCCGTGTACACTTCGAAGGCCGCCGGGCGCCGCTGAAGAACATGCGGAGCACCACCTCCTTCCATGTCGATGCCCCATTCGCCTGCGCCGCTCTTCACGAACCTCACTGTCGAGCCGGTCGAAAACCGCCCGAGTGAAATCGCGGAACCCTGCTGGGCTTGTAATAGCGCCATGGATAAAGCGAGCGTGGAAAACGCACCGGTCCCGATGTAAGTAAGCCTGTGATTCATTGTCGTCTTTCTGCAGATGGTCAGCGCATCAGAAAAGCAGCTTCAAAGCAACTTGCGCGATCCGTGGGTCCGATACGCTCCTGATCTGGCCGAATCCACTTCCGCTGCTCAACGAAGTTGTCGGGTTGTTCGGGTTGGCATGGTTTAGGATATTGAACCACTCACCGCGAAGCTGAAGCCGGATTCGCTCGTGAATAGAGAAGAATTTCGCCGTGGAAAAATCCCAGTTCCAGCGGCCCGGGCCGGTTAGCGTTCCCTTTGCCATGTTCCCAAACGTTCCGAGGGCAGGAAGTGCAAATGCCGCCGGATTGAGGTAGTTCAGGCATGCCACCGTGTTTGCGCACGCCCCGCTCATATGCAAATCTTGCCCGCCTACCAGGACGCCTTTGTCATAGCCAATGCCGGTAAGCGAGCGGTCCGCCCCCGCCAGGATAGTAAGCGGGCCACCAGTCTGGGCAGTGATGATGCCGTTCAGATCCCACCCGCCGGCTACACCTCGCACGATACGATCATCGTCGCTGGCGAAGCTTCGCGTTGGCTTAGCCTGCGCACCGGCACGAACGGACTGGAGCTTACGCTAAACAATCAGGCCTTTGTTCATGGCTTTTCCAATGCGCTAGTCCACC
>JBJMGJ010000183.1:0-3474 GCA_045807965.1 Bryobacteraceae bacterium
AGACATACCCGTTGGAAGTTGGAATCCACACGCCTCCGTGCTTTGCACTTACGTCGAAAAATCCTGCGTTATGTTTGCCTGCAAGGCGAAACGTATCCGCTCGTGCAGATTAAGCTTGTGACCAAGTGAAAGAAGCATAAATGACAGCTTTGCCGATGCTGTAGTCGTGAACTTCGGATTTTCGGGATCATCGACTCCGGCCGGACTGTCCATCGCCGGATACTCGCGGACAATCTCGACATACCAGTTGCGAAGCTTAGGAGTGGTTACCTCCACGTTGTTATAATCGTGGTCTTCACTCCACGTCCTCTGTTCGTGATACCACCGCTTACGCGATGCGACCCGGGCCGATCACTCTCTTTAACGGCACGGATGAACAGTCGACAACCTGCTCGGTTGCGGGTCTCAGAGGAACGGGGCCGTAGCTACCGACGCAGTTCGGGAGACACGGGGCAAGCAAAAACGCCTACTTAACTATGACCGGTTGCCTATCTGTTGGTTGTCAAGCTCCGATTTGGCACGCTACAGAAGCAGGATTGGCTAGCGCGGCGCACACACTGGTCCCGAAACTGCTAGATCCACATGGCAACGGAATGGGTTAAGTATATTGGCCCCGATTGAGCTTGTAAATGGCTGTCGCGTCAGGGATTCGCGGCTGTGCTTTGTGTTTGTTGTGATACTCGCGCCTGCTCAACGGGCAACCAGACTTTTCGGGTTGACTGCTTCATTATGTGTTCCCAAAGTTCGTTCCGGGCCCGGCGATATCGCTCGTGCGCGGACTCGGCGAGGGCCTCTGCTGCCCGGATGATACTAAGATCGCTTTGTTTCCCGTCTGCCAATAATCGCCACCGCCTCGTCTCTCGTGCAAAAGCCTGCCACTCGAACCTGTACGCAGCGGCCAGCCGCGTATAGGAATTATCTTGATGTTTGTGGGCTTGTGGCATGTTTTCATGACGAGTCTCGTCGCTGATTCGATTCCGATTTGCATTCAGTGGCTGCTAGCGGACAGTCAATGGAATAGAACACGCCCCCGGGAGGCTCCGGGCCTGATTCGGGGTTTGGCGAACCGGCGCTACAGACAGGCAACAGCGGACCGAAGGATGGGACGGATTCGTTCTTTTAGGAGAAATCCCAGCTGTCAGCTAGCGCTTTCTTGTGGTATTGTCTACGGGATCGCCGTGTTGCTCGAAGTATTTGACCTGAGCGTCTGTCGGACGCGACAAGACAAGCCAGTCGCCGCATCCGTGTTGAATCGCAAGCATCACAACGCCGTCCTGAAACTTGTGCAACCCATACTGATTGCCTTGCTCCCGTAGCGTGTAGAGATTCGGCACGAACATGTTTGACGTTCCTCCTTCGTGCTCGGTCCTCAGTCTCGGAAGTTGAATCTGCTCTCTCACTTCCAGACTTGTTCATGCGGCGGAAAGGGCTTGGCCCATTCCAGGGTGCAAGAGGACCAGCGGCTGATACTCTGAGTGCCTAGCCGTTAACCAGTGTTAGTTAACTAAGCGGGATTGTCAAGCGGTCCCACGTACGGCATCCGAAGGGCGTATGAATCAGCGCTATTGGGCACGGCGCCTCTGCGGCAGGAATGCACCCGTATTTGAAACCATGCGTAAAAATGCCGTGCCGGCCAATCGCATGGGGCAAGCTGCCGTCTGTCGTTGTGATTTGACTCGCTCGCAGGGAAATGATTTTTTCGCTGACGAGTTCCTCCAAGGCGGAGGTTACAGAGTACGAAACAGGCCGCCGAGGAGACCTCAGCCAGTGTCCAATCTGCTTGGACGTTTTGGAACAACGGTATCAGCGGGGCCTACCACCACTGAATGCTTGTTCGACGTCCCGACGAAGTCCAGACCAACACACAATGGAAGAATGACCGAGGTAAGCAAAGACGCGCGCGTGTACCGGCCTGCGGAGAGAACGTTTTTGGCCTCGCTACGTACTGGCTCGCTCGCAACGGCTTCTGGTTTGTCCTCGCCCGCTTCGGAAGCTTTCTGCAGATTGGCCCTCACCACTACCCTAGGGCTACGAGTGTCTTAGCCGTGCTGCTGCCAACAGTCAGACTCACAATCGCCGGCCACGTGGTGTTCGTCGGATGAAATCGTCTCAGCCGAGCTCCGGTCCGCTCCCACCCGGCAATATCGCCGCGATCCCTGACCGCGGCAGCTCCCCACGTTCGCGACTCCGGCTTCTTCTCGGGATCGGCTTTGGCGGACTGCTAACACTCCTTCTCTTGACAGGGATCAGCGCACTATCGGTGATCCGCGAAGTGCAAATCCAGAACGAGAAGATTCGGAATGATTACGTACAACGTGCTCAAGTCTTGGAGCAACTTCGATCCGATATCTATCTGTCCGGCACCTATGTTCGGGATTTCCTGCTTGAGAGCGATCCCGAACGAGCGGAAGTCTACCGCCAGGAATTTGCTCGCACCCGTCAGCGGATCGAGCAGGCGGTTGCCCGATATAGCCGGCTGCTCCGGCCCGAGGAACGTGTTGTCTTTCATAGCCTCACCGAAGGGATGTCCGAGTATTTCGAGGCACTTCAGCCGGCCCTCGGCTGGAATGCTGAGCAGCGGATCAGGTTGGGACGCCCTTTCATGCGCGACGAGGTATTACGGCGCCGCACGACAATGATTAACCTGGCCGGGAAAGCCGGAGAGGTCAACCAACATCAACTCGAGGCGGGCAACGCCTCGGTGCAAGAACTATTCGTGCAGTTCCGACGCCGGCTGCTTCTCTTGTTGATGTTGACCCTCTCAGTTGGCCTTCTGCTCGCGAGCATTAGTATGCAGCGCTTATTGAAGCTGGAAGGAGAGGCCGGACAACGGTATCGGGAAATGGCGCAGGCACGGCGCGAAGCTCAGGATCTTTCGGCCAAGCTCGTCGATGCGCAGGAGGAAGAACGGCGGCGTGTCGCCCGTGAACTGCACGACGAAGTCGGCCAGTCGCTCTCGGCTTTGCTAGTCGGGATTGGAAATCTCAGTAAAGTCGTGCCATCCGAGGGCAACATTCAGGTCCGGGAGCAGATGGATTTGATCCGTACGTTGGCGGAAAAGAGCGTCTCGGTGATCCGAAACATGTCGCTTCTATTGCGGCCTTCCATGTTGGACGATCTGGGGTTAATTCCCGCTTTGCAATGGCAAGCGAGAGAAGTCTCCCGCGCCACCGGTATGCGGGTGAGCGTTGCCGCTGAGGAGATTCCCGAGAATTTGCCCGATGAGTATAAGACGTGCATTTACCGCATTGTGCAAGAAGCCCTTCACAATTGTCAGCGGCATTCCCAGGCACACCGGGTGCGTATCCAGTTGCAGCAAACGTCCGAGCATCTTCTGCTCTCAATCCAGGACGACGGACGCGGTTTCCAGCCCCGACATCGAGGACTGGGGCTTCTGGGTATCGAAGAGCGCGTTCACCGGCTGAACGGGCAATTTCTGATTCATTCGGAAGAGGGAAACGGCACCCTGCTATC
>JBJMGJ010000184.1:0-5202 GCA_045807965.1 Bryobacteraceae bacterium
AAGGGCGTCATCAACATGAAGACGACCGCCAAAATCGGCAAGGTGGTCGCTGTTCTCTGTGTGAGTGAAAAGTCGGAACTGATGATTATCACGAAGGACGGTAAGATCATCCGCCTGGATTCGGGTCTTATCCGGCAGGCAGGACGGGGGACGCAGGGCGTTCGACTGGTTCGTCTGGAGGACGGAGACCAGGTCGCGGCCGCCTCGGTCATTCCCGAGGCGGAAGCCGTCGAACCCAATAAGAACGGCGACTTGCCGCTTCAGTAGAAAGCGCATGCTGTCCGGGCCCAAGGGCTCGGACACCTTTGATCACAGTGCTTTCGGCGCTCGTACTGCTGGCGCCACACAGCGAAGGTGCGGTTCCATAGCCGCTGGTCTGAGCAAAAACAGAAGCAGGATCGAAACTAACCACCACCGTGCCGTCGGTTTCGCTGTAGTCAGCACTCGGCGAGAGCGCCCTCAGGCGTTGTGGCACTTCATTGATAGACCCCAGAGCCGCATTCAGATCCAGATAACCGGCGCCGACGGTGAGAATGTCGTAATAGCTGGTGAAAGTCTCACCCGTGTTGTTATCCACAACCCTACTGGACGCTGGGAACGATTTCGAGGCGGACGGGATTGTCTGTCGCGCCTTTCCTTTGCACAATGACTTGGACCGGTTAACTTGGATGGTCTGCGACCATGCCCGCAAGATCCAGCAACGGCTTAGACGACCGGCATCGAGTCCGGCACGATCGCGGTGTTTTGAGCGGCAAAGATCTTCCAACCCTCGTCGCCGTTCACAAGAATCAGCTTCAGGCGGGTGCGCAGGCTGCCTGGAGACGTCGCGACGAGGCCCGGCGGCAAGCCCTTGAAGTTCGTTACCTCCGTTGAGGTCTCGACCACTGCAACGTTCGAGCCAAGATAACTGATGCTGTCGATAGCGACCGCGCAGTGGCTGTCTTTATAGGGTCCAGCGAAGATGAATGCGTGAATCCTCTCGATAGCAGCGCGCCCTTTTACAAGGTCACCTCGCACGTTGATGAAGTGAGCGTCAGGGGTGAAATTCTTCGCCCACCCTTTCGCGTCGTTCCGATTCCAGGCTTCAGTCTGACGCTTGACGAGAAGTCGAACCGCCTCGTCTGCCAGTTGGCGGTACATGGCTTCAGTGGTAGGCAGCATACGCGGATCCGCGGTCCTCATTTCTCATTCAGCTTTGTCGAAAGATCCTAACGTTAGACCGCGGAAGATTCTCATCAACTAGCTCAGGAGCGGTAGTACGCTCATCTTTTCTCTGAGATAAAATCACCTGCATTCGAAATAACGGCCCCTGTATCTCGGAGGCTTAATGGAGGCGAATCGAGATGTATGACGCGATCATTGCAGGTGGTGGACTGGCCGGATCCACCCTCGCAAAGAACCTGGCGGAACACGGATCTAAAGTCTTGGTACTCGAACGAGAGAGCCAATTCAAAGACCGGGTTCGTGGTGAACAGATGCATCCCTGGGGAGTGTCAGCCGCTCGGCAACTCGGGATCTACGATGCTTTGCTGGTGTCCTGCGGAAACCAAACCAGGTGGTGGACAACCTGGATTGGTGGTCAGCCGGTATTCAATCGAGATGTACAGGAAACAAATCCGCACGGTGTCGGTTCGTTCAACCTTTACCACCCCGCCATGCAGGAGGTTCTACTTCGGATGGCACAAGAAGCGGGGGCCGAGGTCTGGCGCGGCGCAATCGTCGAGTCCGTCGTGCCCGGTAATCCACCACAGGTGCGTTTACGGCAGGGTGGAAACACCACTACGATGCAAGCTCGTATTGTTGTCGGAGCGGACGGACGTAATTCGCAAGTGCGCTCCTGGGCGGCATTCGCAATCAGGCGCGACCCCGATAGGCTCAAGATCGCGGGATTGTTGTGCGAGGGTGTACCCGCACCGGAGAACGCGACGCACCACGGTGTAGGAGGCGAGGGCGCCACTCTGGTTGCGCCTCTGGGTCAGAAGCGCGCTCGCATGTACTTCATGTATCCAAAGAGTACCGGCCCTCGTGAACTGACCGGTGATCGCCGAGTCAAGGATTTCTTGTCGTTGTGCCGGGTGTCCGGAATACCCGAAGAATGGTGCGACGAGGCAAGGGCGGCAGGACCGCTGGCAGAGTTTAATGGCGCCGATCATTGGGTCGATCATCCCGCCCATGACGGCGTCGTACTGGTCGGAGACGCTGCGGCGGTGACGGATCCGGACTGGGGTACAGGCCTTTCTTTAACGCTGCGGGATGTTCTGACGCTGCGGAATTGCCTCCTATCGAACCCGGATTGGGGCGCTGCGATTCACCAGTATGCGGAGCAGCACGATCGTTATCACGGCTCCTTGCACGAGTTGACACAGTGCTTCGCGGAACTGCTATGGACGCCTGGCACTGCTGCCGACGAACGCCGACAGCGTGTGCTCCCCAGGCTACTCACGAACCCGAATGGACTCCCGGATCTCATTGGCCTGGGTCCCGAATCGCCACTGGACGAGATCTCCCGTCGCGCTCTCTTTGGTGAACCGCGGACGGCCCAGGCCTGAGGCGATGACGGAACGCCTTGCCTCACGATAAAATCAAGTTACTCGTCATGAGGTGGCCTTGCTCAATCTGTATCTTAGGCGCGCTCTCCATTGCGCATGCCTTTGAACCCGTTTCAACAACGAACAAGTCAGCGAAGCCGGCGACAAAGAGCAAAAAAGCGAAGTCCCCGCCAGTGGCTTCAACTGCAAAGGGCAAAAAAGGCACTCGTCGAGTAGCGCGTAAGCCCGCCGGTCCCAGTTACCAGCTTCATCCTGATCCGCAGCGCTATGCCGAAATCCAGCATGCGCTGTCTGAGCGCGGGTACTTTCATGGCGAAGCCAACGGTGAGTGGCAAGACGATTCAGTGGATGCGCTGAAGCGTTTTCAAGCGGATCAGAAATTGCCAGATGATGGACGAATCAGCGCGCTGACCCTGTCGGGATTGGGATTGGGTCCCCATCACGACGGGTCGACAGCGGCGACAGTGCCTCTTCCCACAGCTCCCGCTTCGGAACCGCCTGTGTCCGGGTCGACCGTCGGTCCGGCATCGGCGCCGGCGGCACCAAGCGGTCCAGCCTCAATGCCGGTTTCGCCGAACCAGCCTCCGCGAGAGTAGCCGCCCGGTTATGCGGCTGCGGATGCCTACGGCACGGTGACGGAGGCCCGGGAAACATCCTCAAGTTCAGGAGCTTTTCGCCGCCTTCGCCCGCTCAGGAGATAAATGGCGGCTCGCAGTTCGAGCAACGGATCATCTGAAGGATCAATACCGTCGATTCTCGGAATCGGATCGAAGATGATCTTCTGTTGTTCGCGTCCGTTATCCGGGACGACGCTCGAGAGCGTAACCAAACCCAATTCGATAATGGGGCGGTCTTCGGGCCACTGAATTGTGGCATCGTTGACGATATCGCCCTCGTTCGCCACCTGCACCCGGATGTGAAAGCGAACAGGACGCGAGGCGAGGCGTTCCTCCAGCTCGTCAAACAGGAAGTCGGCCGTTTGGGTCTTCGTCGCCTCAGCGCTGAAGTGCTCGATACCGGATTCGGGCACAATGCGGTAGCGACCGTAACGACTCACGCCGTCGTGGTTGGTGAAGCGCATCGCAGTGACGCCAAAATATTCTTCTTTTGCAAAGCTAACGGGCATGGGCTTCGGCGTCTGCACAAAAGCCAGAGCAGCCGGGTGACTCGCGAGAAATTTCTGTACCGGCGATGGCGAGCCGCTACCTGGAGCGCTCCCGGCAATCGCTTGCAAAAGCTCCAGAAACTCTTCGCCGGTTCGAGTAGGGAATCCGTTTGTCGCATGACTGACGATATCCGTGTGAACGTGCTCGCCCAAGTGGAAGCGCAGAGCAAGTCCGCGAGGATCAGCATTCGAGTCATTATCCGGAATCTGCGGAAGCCCCGTAGAGTTTGAAAACCGGGCCGTGACGGAGGTTGAGTCACGCTTCATATGAGGTGCGCGCGTCAAGGTAATCGCTTCGGTCGAAGGCGTAAATGTACCCTGCAGAAGAAGACCCTTTGCGTGCGCGGGCCTGAAGCCTGGATGCAGTCCGAAGATCGCGTCGAATTGACCGATCAGTTTCTCACTGAGTGCAATGATTCTTTCGTCCGAAGGAAGTGGCATGTCTTACGCTCCTGTTGCTGGCAGCAAACGGTGTCCGATTGTGATGCTTGCAGCAGTGTTTAGGTAGTCACGATTTTGCCCACCCGCGAAAACGGGTGGAATCGGGTGCCATGGACAACACACAGTCAACGAGCACTGACAGCAACGTTTGACAGCGTCTTCTCGGGCTCTCGCACCTTATAGAGCTTCGAGACCAGATAGCGCACAACGTAGAACGAGCAGCCGATCGCAACGGCAAGCACCGCATTCACAACCAAAACAGCGGTAGCCGTGCAAAGAAACGCAAGAGCGTCCGTGCGCCTCATCCGAGCTAGCCGCCGCCATGTGCTCCACTCAAGCAGGCAAATGCCGACGTAGGCCGTCACGCCCGCCAGAGCGGGAATCGGAATACGCGAAATGTAATCGGCACCCAATCCAATGAATGCCAGAATGAAAACGGCGTGGAGTATGTTGGACATCCGGGTCGATCCGCCGCAGCGTACACTCGCCAGGCTGCGCGCCGGAATGCCCACGCTCATGGGTGCGGCGAATACACCGGCCACCATATTCGCCACTCCATAAGCGCCCAATTCCGCGTCGGCGTCGTCCTTTTTCAAGTGTTTATGCCGGCCCCGAAAATGCTCCACAACGCGCGATGTCACGAGGAGGTTCACGGCGGAGACGAAGGCGAGTCCGAAAGCCTCCGGAGTCACGTCCAGCACGTCCGCCGGCGTCCAGGAGAATCCCGCAAATTGCGGTATTTCGAGCGGTAATCGCCCAACTTCGCGCTGATGCAAACCGAAGGTGCTTGCCACCAGCACCGCCGCGATTACCCCGATCAGCGGAGCCGGCGCTTTCGGCAAAAAGTACGTACAGACGAGGGCCGCCGTGATCACGACAGCACTGATGATCAGAGCGCTCGGTTGCGTTTCGCCCGCATGGCACAGAACCTGCCAACTCTGGGACAGCATGTTGTTCGAGGTCCGGTCAACGACGGCTTTGACTCCCAGCATGACACCCAATTGAGACAGGAACATCATCGCGCCAATCCCGCAGGAGAAGCCGGTG
>JBJMGJ010000185.1:0-5401 GCA_045807965.1 Bryobacteraceae bacterium
GGCTGTTCCCGAGCCCGCTACCTTCTGGTTAGCCGGAGCAGGAACAATTCTGTCGCTCGCAACTGGACTTCTGCGGCGCGGCTCGCGGTCTGTCGGTCAGCCGATCACGCCTGACGATCGCTACACTTCTATCGCAGATTAACTACCCATATCGTAGAAGAATTCTTCCTGGACGATCTTTCCGTCTTTCACCGTATAGAGGGCAGCTTCGTCCAGGGTCGTGCGGTTGCCTGCCATGGGCCCAGCTTTGGCAGTGACGTCAAAGGTGAAATGAACGACGAAACGATCGCCGTGCGGGAAGGGACCTTCGGCTTTCGCGCTATGCACTTCGTGGTTCTTGACCCACCAATCATTCTTGCCTTTGATCGCGTCCAGTCCTTCCATGCGCGCAGGCATCGATGGTCCGCCACTCACGGCCTCGATGCTCACAATTTGAGGGCTGTAAAGAGTCTCGACAGCTTCCATGATCTTGCCCGCACGACAAAGAGACACTAGTTGCTTTCCAACAGTCAAGGTATCGCTCATAAGTAAACTCCTCGGCGATTATACGTCGAATCTCATTTACAAATCAGTGAAGGTTCTTCGATTTTGCAAGGATCTAAATTAGCGGCCTACCGACGCGGCTTCTCTTGTTTGAATCCGGCCGGCACTGCGAGCTTCGCATCATCGATGGAGCCGGAAGTAATGTTATCCACCTGAGTCTCCATTGCGATGAGTGGCGCATTAGGATCTCCCCCACCACCGCCCATGGCGGCCATTGGTGAGGAAACACCGCTGACTGAGATATCCGAAAGCACCGGATACCCATCGAGCTTGCGCATCTCCTTCATGGCCGCGCTCATGCCGCCCATTGCGGGCCCCAAGCTTGGTGCGCCGCCAAAGGCGTAGGCAAATTTCTCGGCTAGTTTCCGCTGATAATCAAGCAATTCCTTGGAGACTGAAGTAGACGGAACAAGCCAGGTATCAACCTTGACAACCATCTGGCCCTGGGAGCCCGAGCTTTTGGCCGTAAGCGTCATTACTGTCTCGCTTGCGGTCTGCTCCTTAATCGAGCGAGTCTGTCCCGTCTTGGTGACCTTCACGTCGAACTCCAGTTCGCCTCCGCCGTTACGGTTTGTGCGCTGCTCCATCTTCTCCATCCGCTGGCGCATCTCCTCGAACGTCTCGACGGAATAAGTTCGTTTCTCGTTGTTGACGTTCGTCACTGTCCCGGCATCCAGATCAAAAATCGTGGTCGTCGCTTGCCCCACGCGTGCCATCTTTGCGCCTTTGACGAACACGGTCGAAGTTTGATCCTGAAATGCCGATTGCAGACGTCCTCCTGCAAGTCGGCCCAGGATGGGATTGCTCGCCATGCGCTGAGTCATTTCAATCAGCGTTCCGCCGGTGTATTTTGTGGTCTCAGTATAGGTGGCGTCCGCCCACAAACAGCCTGCGGCTATGCACAGGAACAAGCCGGCTGCATTCATACGTTTCAAGAGAGGCCTCCTCGTCGCCGAAACTTTTGTTTTGACGGCGCGAATCTTCCCGCCTAGTATATAGCGCCTACGCACCCAAGACAGTCAAACTACCGTACTCTTCGATTCCTGTTTCCCCCGCCGATCCGATTTTCAAAGCAACGATCTTATTAGGCACCCGCTCGTGAGTCATAGTCACTCGGAGGAAATTCGAAGTCAGCGCTACCCCGCGCTCCTCAAGCGTGACGGCAGACAGAGTTTTACCGACCATGCGACGCCGAAAATCGACGCTCTTTCGATGGGACAACTGACGGAGGATATGCGTCCGTTCGCGTCTCACCGCCGGAGGCACGGGGCTACCGAATGACGCAGCCGCGGTATCTGGCCGCTCCGAGTAGGTGAAGACATGCAAGTACGTGAACGGTTGCTCTTCAATGAATCGAAGTGTCTCTTCGAATTCCGCATCGGTCTCGCCCGGGAACCCCGTCATCACATCGGCGCCGATAGCCGCTTCGGGCATCAGTTTTCGGGTAAGTTCAAGCCGCGATGCGTAGTGACGAGTTCGGTACTTCCGAAACATGCGCTTCAACACAGCATCCGAGCCCGACTGCAAGGGAAGATGAGCGTGATCGGCAATCCGGCTCTCGCCGGCAACAAATCGGAGCAACGAGTCGCTCCAGTCCATCGGCTCGACCGAGCTGATGCGAAGCCGGCGCACCTCCGTTTGGTCAAGCAATGTCCGGAGTAGATCAATAAAGCGCAATCGCCCGGACAAGTCCCGTCCCCATCGTCCGAGATTGATTCCGGTAAGAACCACCTCGCAATAGCGGCTGGCGAGATCGCGGACTTGTTCCACAACGCTCTCCGCGGGAGCACTGCGGCTTCGACCACGCACGGTCGGGATGATGCAGAAAGAGCAACGGTTACTGCAACCGTCCTGCACCTTCAGATTGGGGCGTGTGCGATCCTCTCGAACGTCCCGCACCGGGGCCGCGAGGAAGACCGGATTCCGATCGAAGTTGCTCACGATAACGCCACCGTGATACGCCTCGCGATCGTTGAGAACGATCGACGCGATGCTTGGCTTATCCGCGTTACCGACCACCCACTCCACGCCGTCGATTCCGACCAGTTCGTTCGGAGCGCGTTGAGCATAGCAACCTGTCACCAGGATTCTGGCGTTCGGATAATCGCGATGGAAATTACGGATCGTGCGTCGCGCCTCAACGTCCGCCGAATGAGTGACGGTACAGGTGTTGACGACCAACACGCTCGCGTCCGCCGGATCCCGAACAGGCGCGGCACCGTTGTCGCGAAACGAGGCTTCTATCGCGGCCCCATCCGCTTGCGAAGCCCGGCACCCGAAAGTCTGGACAAACACTCGTTCCACACTCTAGTTTTGCCATACTGACTACAGACTTGACCTGCGCGATCAGGCAACCGCCGGATGTGTTCGCTCGCGGACGCATCGGGAGGAAAGTCCGGTCTTCATAGGGCGGCATGCCGGCTAACGGCCGGGGGCGTGCGTTCAAGCGCACTGCTACGGCAAGTGCCACAGAAAACATACCGCTTCGGTCCGTTCCGCGGGCTGGAGTAAGGGTGAAAAGGTGCGGTAAGAGCGCACCGCGGTCTGAGCAATCAGGCTGGCAGGGTAAACCCCATGCGAAGCAAGACCAAATAGGGGAGGAGGAGCGGCCCGCTCCGTTTACACTTCCGGGTAGGTCGCTTGAGCCTGTCAGTAATGGCAGGCCTAGAGGAATGGTTGCCACCCGCTTCGGCGGGAACAGAAACCGGCTTATCGATCGCGCAGGTTCAACTTTTCCCCGGTACTTACTTTTAACGCTTCGTGCCCGCGCTTGGCTGATAGACTAGTAGGTTCCATGGCAATTAGTGAACGGCTGCTGGAAATCCTCGTTTGTCCACTTTGCAAGGCTAAAGTCCTCCTGAAGGAGGACGGAAGCGGCCTCAAGTGCGTGTCATGTCATCGGGTCTACCCGGTACGGGATGACATTCCCATCATGATGGTTGACCAGGCCACTATTGACGCCTAGATTTCATGACGTTGCTCGAGCAGCTTCCGGAGGGTTCCCGCGTCGCCATCATCCGATTGCGCTCCTTAGGCGACTGCGTCCTGACGACCCCGGGTTTGGGCCTGCTCAAGCAAACTCGTCCCGACCTCTCAGTCGGCGTTGCCGTTGAAGATCGCTTCCGCGCTGTTTTCGCCGGAAACCCGGCCATTCAGGCAGTTCTCGATCCTTCATGGCAGGCGGTCAGAAGTTGGAGATCAACGCTCTGCGTGAATTTGCACGGGGGCTCCAGAAGCCAGTGGATGACCGCTTTGTCCGGCGCAAAGTGGCGTGCTGGATTCTCCCACCACAGCTTCACTTTTTCATACAACGTCAAGATTCCCCGCGCGCAGCGAATCCTCGGAGTGAGTCGGACCGTACATACGGCAGAGCATATGGCCTCGGCCTTCTTCGCGCTCGGAGTACCGATGCAGCCCATTCCGAGAGCGGCCTTGTACCCCTCCGATGTTGAGGCTATTGCCGCGGCGAAGGGGGCGTTGGACGGGCAGTACGCCGTGCTTCACCCATTTGCTTCCGAGCCCCTGAAGCAGTGGCCGGCTGATCGGTTTTGCGAAGTGGCGCGCTATTTGGAACTTTGGCAGGTGAGACCGATTTTCCTGGCTGGACCGGATGACGATGCTTCCGCCTTCGAGCGCCATCTTGTCTGGCGCGGCGACCTGGAATCGGCAAAGGTCCTCCTTTCTCGCGCGTCTTTTTTCATTGGAAATGACAGCGGCCCGGCTCATATGGCGGCGGCGTTTGGACGCCCGACGGTGGTTCTCTTTGGGAACTCCAACCCCGCAATCTGGTCCCCTTGGCGAACCGAATCTGAAGTGATCGTCGCCCCCGATGGTCTCAACACGGTCAATGTTTCGCGAGTGATCGCCGCCCTCGAGCGCCTGCGAGTCTTCGAAAAGGCGCACGCTTGAAAGATCTGTACCGGCTCCTTCGGTATGCCCGTCCTTACCTCCCAGCTCTGTTCGCTTCAGTCCTCTTTATGGCCATTGTGGGACTATCGCAAGGTCTCCTGGTCAAACTCATACCACTCATCCTCGAACGCGTTCTGAGACCGAACCCCGGCGACAACGATCCCGCCGTTCTGTTTTCGATCCCGCACACGTCCATCAGCCTTACCCTCCAGGATTTGATCCCGTCCGCCATCACGAATATCTGGACCATGGTGGCGATTGGAATTCTGTTTTGCTTTTTGGCAAAAGGCGTCTGCGATTACCTTGGTAACTACCTCGTCAACTGGGTAGGCGTCAGCGCCATCATGGACCTTCGTCAGGAGGTCTTCGACCGAGTTCTCCGGCAGGATTCTCACTTCTTCGAACGCCAGAGCACGGGCGAGATCATGTCGTCCATCATGAACGACATCGATCGCATTCAGGTCGCCGTTTCCACCATGCTTGCCGATTGGTTGCGGCAGATGTTTACCGCCGTCTTTCTCCTGCTCGCGCTTATCAGCATGAATTGGCGCCTGTCCTTGATCGCGTTCCTTGTGTTTCCGCTGGTGGCCATCGTGACAATCAGGCTGGGCCGCAAGATCCGCCAGACGACTCGGCATGCGCAGGATATGGCGGCGGGATTGAACCAGATCCTTCAGGAGACGCTTTCCGGCCACCAGGTCGTGAAGAGTTTCGGCGCTGAAGATTTTGAGAGTCGCCGCTTTCGTCTTGCCGCCCAGCGTCTGAAAAGCGGCAATCTGAAGTACGTCAGGCAGCAGGCGCTCGCGTCTCCAATCATTGAGTTCTTTGGCGCCTCAACGATTATCTTTCTGCTCTGGTTCGCTCGGGAACAGGTGAAAAGCTCCGCCATGACGGCCGGCGATTTCACCGGTTTCATCGTCGCCCTGACATTCTTATATGAGCCCATCAA
>JBJMGJ010000186.1:0-3415 GCA_045807965.1 Bryobacteraceae bacterium
GCACGGAAATTGCCAGCCCGAGACGTGCCCGACCTGACGTGTGAGAGTTTGGATCGGTCGCGACTGCGTCGAGTAAATCGGCGAAAAGCTTGACGGTGGACTCCTCGCTTTTGCCGATGGTGGGCCGGCGGCGACAGGCCACACGCAAAGTGCGTCGACCGCCGGGAGAGATCCCCTCAATCGCTATATCGTCGACTGCAGAATGAGCGCCTTGTTGCACAGCGACGCTTAGGAGCGTGAATTCATCCCCAAGGCCCTCAATGGGCTGTGCTAAAAGCAGGCTCGCCAACGCAGAGGCAGCGTATTCGTGTTCGAGGATGACCCCTCCACCGCCCGTTGCGTAAGGACTGCTGGTGGAGTTCTCAGAACGCAGCTTGTTCTCCTTATCTATGGCGGACTCATTGTGTCTGGGGCTGATTTCGCTTATCCGGCGTGGCCCACTTCGATCAGCTGATTTGGCTCACCCCTGATAAAGAATACTCTGCTCCATTCACGCAGGGATTTGGGTTTTGCCGGGCCGGCGGGAGCGGAGCCTGGCGACGCCCGCAGGGCGGCGCGTTTCAGGCGGAACGGACGCTGGCCCGGCAAAACTGCGCGCGGCGCTGACGGTCGCTTGTTCATGACTTTTTTCTACGCTCCATCGTGCGGCGGAAGCGGAAAGACTCGGTTCCGGTCTCGATGATGTGCGCCCGGTCGGTCACGCGATCCAGCAGCGCCTTACATAGGCGAGGATTCGGGAACACCGTGGTCCATTCCGAGAACGGCAAGTTGGTCGTGACGATCAAAGCCGCCCGTTCGGCGCGTTCCGATATGACTTGAAACAGGAACTCTGCGCCAACGTCCGCCAGCGGCACGTAGCCGACTTCATCCACAGCGATCAACTCATACTTTTGCCATCGCGCCATGAGGCGCCGCACCTGGCCATTTTGCTTCGCTTCCACGAGTTCGTTAACCAGTGCCGCAGCTGTTGTGAAGCGGACCCGCCGCTTTTGCCGGCATGCGGCCAGACACAGTCCAGTCGCCAGATGGCTTTTGCCTGTGCCGCATTCGCCAATCAAAACGACCGGCTCGCTGCGGTCGATGTAGCCGCCCTCGGCCAGCTCGCGAATCTTTGCCGCCGGAATCTGCGGCGCCTGCCCGAAGTCGAATTCCTCGAGCGTCTTGATGCGCGGCAGTTGCGCATCCCGGATGCGATTGGCAATCGCGTGCCGGTCGCGTTCCTCGCACTCCATTGCCAGCAGCGCCTCCAGGTACCGCGTATGCGTCTGGTTCTCCTTCACGGCCTGCTCGGCCAATGAAACGAAGTTCGCCGCAATCGCTGGCGTTCGTACTGTCTTGCAATATTGCCGCACACTGGCATGTTCCAGCGGCTCACTGTGGTGTTTCACTGAATCACTCCTTTGCCCGGCAGGGGTGACGCCAGCAGTAGATCGTAGTTGTCTATCACTGGTTGCGGGCGCTCGAACTGTGCCAGTTCCGCCGAGAGTGCGAGCGCATAGCGCCGCCGATCCTGCTCATCCGGCATACGCAGGATGTGCATCACAGCGGCCGCGTCAGTGACGCTCAGTAGCAGAGCTTTTTCGACTGCAACGATCAGCCGGTCCCAGCCGTCACTGAGACCGGTGCGGACCAAGGCGATCATCTCCCGTGTGCCAGTGGCGCGCCCATGCCGGCGCTCCAACTGTTGCCACATTCGATCCAGGCATTCCGGCCAGCGCCCGGCCTCGCGCCATTGCTGCAATGGCGTAGATCCCGCCATAGCGCCCGGCTTTTTCTCCAGCACATCCAAGTAATGTTCGAGATTTAGAATCTGATGTCCCCGTCCGTAACAGCGCTCGTGACGAGCGACGCACTTGCCGTTATGTTCGATCTCGATCAGAGACGGCCATACGCGTGCGGTCGCACGCAGACCAGGCCACAGCGGAGTGGAATACCAGTTCGTCTTCACCTTCACGCATCCCTTGCCGTCCACAACCAGGGGAAACAGAATCTCGTCAATGGGAAAGCCTTCCTCAGCGACCGGCATAAGATAGGCGCGTTCGGCTTGACTCGCTTCGCCGACTGGTATCTTTCTGCCAGCAATAATGCGGCTTCGGCTTGCCAAGCAGGCCGCCAGTAAGCGCTCATTCAGAGATTCCAGATCGCGTGCCTCCGGCACCGGCACCAGGCAATTGCGCCGGTACCTGCCCAACTCGCCCTCCACGCCGCCTTTCTCATGGCCGCTGGCCGGATTGCAGTACATACTCTGAAAACCCCAGTGCGAACGAAACGCGATGATGCGGCTTGTCTCCTCGCGCCGATATCCGCGCAGAATCTTCTTTACTGCAATCGTCAGATTGTCGTAGCGCAGCGTCCGAAACACGCCACCAAAATAGGCAAACCCGTGCTCGTGTCCTTCCAGAAAAGCCTGCTGCGTGGCGTTCGTGTAAGCGCGGTGAAACGCGTCACCGGAAGCCATGCTGCGCATCGCGAAGAACTGCAGTTTGCGAGGTTCGCCGCTTAGCTTCGCCGTTGCTTCAAACCAGTCGATCTGCGCTTCCTGACCCGGTTGGTAGCTCTGCGGAATAAACACTTCGCGGCCGTTCAGGCCGCATTCCCGTTTCCGCACCGCCACATAGCGCCGTACTGTCGGCTCGCTGATCGGATGTTCCGGATGCTCCTCTGCTAACCGTGTGTAAATGCGGTGTGCCGTATGTCGCTGCTTGCGCGGCGCCTGCCGGTCCCGTTCCAGGATCTCGTCGATGATTTCTTTTACCGGGCCGAGTCGCGGTTCCTCTCGCTCCACCTTTTTGCGCTCTGGAGGAATCGCGTTCGCAATCGCTTGCCGTACCATCCGGCGATGCACACCGTGTTTCTTCGCAAGTCCCTGGATCGTCTCTCCGGCCGCGTACCCTCGCCGGATCTCTTCAAATATCTCCACCTTCTGCCTCCTGTCCATCTCGGGAATCGTTTCATTCCCGTCAACAGGGTGGGCCAATTTACGTGATCAAAGTGGGCCAATTTAGATGAGCGAACTCATCGGACCACATCGAAGTGATAGATCATGCCTGACGGCCTAGTGGCGATCTGAGAAGGTCTCGACTCAGGAGCAACCCGAACTTTGTCGTTTCGCTGCCGACGATGGTTGTCTCCGATTCCGCTGATTGCTAGCGCCCAGATCGCCCGCGAGAGACTTGGAGCATGCCAGTTGGCCAAGCATTGAACCTGGAACGAGACTTGTTGGAAGCCTTCGAGCATTGCTATCGAGTGACCGACTACTTGCTGCAGATCCTGCCGGCGCCGATCTGGTCTGCAAAGCCACCTGATGACAAAGGTCGCTCTATAGCCGGGATCGTGGCACACATGCAGAGTGTACGGAACATGTTTGCAAAGATGGGCGGTACAGATCCGCTCCCAGATTCGCTTGACCGTAGCC
>JBJMGJ010000187.1:0-7687 GCA_045807965.1 Bryobacteraceae bacterium
GAACGTGCTGGCGGCAACGCTTCTCGCGTTGCTGGCGGGAGCGGATCCGCAGAGAATTCCCGTTGCGATACGGTCATTTCCCGGCGTTGAGCATCGCTTGGAGTTCGTCAGGAGTTTCGGCGGGGTCGAATATTTCAACGACTCGAAGGCGACAAACGTGGATGCAACATTGAAGGCCGTAGAGGCGTTCAACGGCAATCTCTGGATCATTCTCGGGGGCAAAGACAAGGGCAGCGACTACACGCCGTTACGCGAACCGTTGGGCAAGAAAGGCAAAGGCGCGCTTCTGATCGGAGCGGAACCGCCGTATCCATATGCGGCGGCCCCCATCATCGCCCGGGAACTCGACGGCGCGGTGAACCTAGTTCGGTGCGGAACATTAGCAGCGGCCGTGCAGTATGCGCGTTTGCATGCGGAGAGTGGCGATACCGTACTTCTGGCGCCGGCATGCGCAAGTTTTGATCAATTTCAGAACTTCGAAGAGCGGGGCGCAACGTTCAAACAATTAGTGGCAGAATTGTCTTAAATTTACAGTGGCACAGCGTCTCAAAACAGATTGGTTACTTTTCCTGACCGTGATGGGTCTGGTGTGTTTCGGCCTGGTGATGGTCTACAGCGCGTCCGCCATTCTGGCCGAACTGAAATTTCACGTTTCGGGAACCTACTTCTTCCTTCGGCAACTCGGATGGGCCTTGTTTTCGGTCGCGGCTCTTCTTTATTGCATGAAACGCGATTACCGGCAATGGAATAATCCGCGGGTGGCATTCGCGGGACTTGGTATCGTGCTGCTCCTGCTGCTGCTGGTTTACATCACGGATTCGTCGAGCCATCGGTGGTTGAAGGCGGGACCGTTTTCGATGCAGCCATCGGAACTGGCCAAGCCGGCACTCTCGTTGTTTCTCGCGTTTTTTCTGTGCCGGCGGGTCGGCGCGGTGAACAGCCGGCATACGCTAGGGCCGCTCGCGGTTTCGATTTCGTTTATCGCGCTCGCGGTGGCGGTTGCGGATCTGGGGACCGCGGTTGTTCTGGTGGCGACGACTATCGCCGTGATATTCGTCGCCGGGGTAGCGTATCGCTACCTTGCCGTTTGCGCGGTACTCGGCATCATCCTGGGCCTGGGATTCGTAGTCATGAAGCCCTACCGGCTGGCGCGAGCGATCGAATTTCTGGATAAGGATCACACAAGGCTGGCGCGCATTGATCCGAGCGGCCGCATTCTGCAATATGCGCACAGAACTGCCTCCACGAGTGATCCCGGATATCAGCAGCGACAAGCCAAGATCGCCGTGGGATCGGGCGGATTTACGGGAGTCGGGCTGATGCAAAGCAAACAAAAGATGTTGTATCTGCCGGAAGCGCAGACCGATTTCATTTACGGCATTGTGGGGGAGGAGACCGGATTTCTCGGCTCCTTTGTATTGCTGGCGGGGTTTGTCATTGTGCTCTGGCGGGGCTTGCGAACGTACTTTCTTGCCACGGACAACTTCGGGCGATACCTTGCGCTGAGCGTGACGGTGTGTGTGGTGGTCCAGGCGCTCATCAACATGAGTGTGGTTCTGGATCTAGTGCCGAACAAGGGCATCCCGCTGCCGTTCGTCAGCTATGGGGGAAGTTCTCTTCTCAGCACTCTGCTCCTGATGGGCATGCTTTTGAGCGTTAACGAGCATACCGCGTAGGTTAGATGGCGTATTCGTTCGTTCTGACCGGAGGAGGGACGGGAGGGCACGTCTTTCCGGCGCTCGCCGTTGCGCGTGTTCTGCGGGAGCGCGGACACTCGGTCCTGTTTCTCGGCAGCCGGGAGAAGATGGAAGCGCGCCTCGTGCCGGAAGCCGGATTTGAGATTCGTTTCGTTCGAACAGGCGCATTGAACCGTGTCGACTGGAGCACGAGAATCCGGAGCGCTTTGCGAGTTCCGGCGGGTGTTCTGGATGCGTGGCGAATCCTCGGGAATTTTCGGCCTGACGCGGTTTTTAGTACCGGTGGGTACGTGACGGGCCCAGTGATGGCAGCGGCGATTCTAAGGCGTGTGCCGCTTGTGATCCTGGAGCCGAATGCGACTCCGGGGCTGGCGAATCGGGCAGTCAGGCGGTTCGTGTACTGCGCATTGCTGGGGTTCGAATCGACGCGGCAATGGTTTGGAGCAGCGCGCTCCGAGGTCGTGGGTCTTCCGGTACGGGCAGAGTTTTTCCGGATTGCGCGGAAGGAGCACGAGCGGTTTACCATTCTGATTACGGGCGGCAGTTTGGGAGCACGCACTCTGAATCGAGCATCGCGAGAAAGCTGGCCGTTTTTCCGCCAGGTCGGCGACCGAATCCGGATTATTCATCAGTCGGGGCCACGCGAGCACGACGCACTCCGAGACGAGTTTCAAAGGAGCGACCTGGACGGAGAAGTTGTTCCTTTCATTGCGGACATGCCGGCCGCGTTTGCGCAAGCGGATCTAGTGATTGCGCGAGCGGGCGCGGGAAGCGTCAACGAACTCGCAGCCGCGGGAATGCCGTCATTGCTGGTGCCGTTGCCGTTCGCCGCGGACGATCATCAAAGGCGGAACGCCGAGGCGTTTGTCCAGGCGGGAGCGGCCGCCATGGTACTTGATGCGGAACTTAGCGGAGAGCGGCTGTTCGAAGAGGTGGAGAAACTGCGGCGAGATCCGGAAGGGCTCGCAGGAATGAGGGCGCAAGCGAGGAAGTTTGCAAAACCCGATGCGGCCTTGCGGGCGGCCGATATTCTGGAAGGAGCGGCCCGGAACTGACGAAGCAGCAAAATGTCCGACGGAAGTACAAAACTCTCTTTTCATCAATTGACACGGATTCTCAAAGCCGAAACAATACTCGTGTGTAATGTTTTTTAAACCCCAGCACGTACACTTCGTTGGAATTGGGGGAATCGGGATGAGCGGGATCGCCGAAGTTCTGCTCACGCTTGGTTACGAGGTTTCGGGGTCGGACTTAAAGCTGAGTCCCATCACGGACCGCCTCAGCGCGCTGGGCGCAAGAATCTACGTCGGTCACGACGGGCGGAATGTCACGGGCGCGAAGGCGGTGGTTGTAACGTCGGCACTCGACGCGACTAATCCGGAGATTCTCGAAGCACGCCGGCTGCAAATCCCGGTGATACCGCGCGGCGAACTTCTGGCCGAGCTGATGCGGTTGAAGTTCGGAATTGCGATCGCGGGGAGTCACGGCAAGACGACAACGACATCGATGGTCGCTTCCATTCTGAATGCGGCCAATCTGGATCCCACTGTGGTCGTGGGGGGGCGAGTCGCGGGACTGCAGGGCTCAAACGCGCGCGTAGGGAAGAGTTCGCTGTTGGTCGTGGAGTCGGATGAAAGCGATGGTTCTTTCTTAAAGCTGGCTCCGATTATCGCGGTGGTAACAAACATCGACCGTGAGCATCTGGACCACTATGCCTCGCTCGAAGAGATTCAAGCCGCGTTTTTGGATTTCGTAAACAAGGTGCCGTTTTACGGAGCGGCGATCGTTTGCATGGAGGACGCCAACATTCAAGCGATCTTCCCGGGCATTCGACGGCGCACGATGACCTATGGGCGCTCGCCACAAGTGGATCTGGAGATCCAGAATATCCAGCTGGCGGCGAACGGGAGCGACTTCACGGTACGCCGCACGGGCGCGGAACTGGGCCGATTCCGGTTGAACGTTCCGGGTTTGCACAACGTTTTGAATGCAACGGCGGCAATTGGGGTGGGCCTGGAACTGGAAGTGTCGACCGAGCAGCTGCGTGAAGGTCTGGCGGCGTTCTCCGGAGTCGACCGCCGGTTCTCCGTGCGTGGAGTTGAGAACGGTGTCACAGTATTGGATGACTATGGCCATCACCCTACCGAGGTGAAAGCAACCTTGGCGGCCGCCCGGCTGGGACCTTTTAACCGTATCCTGGTGCTGTTCCAACCTCATCGGTTCTCGCGTACACAACATCTGCTCGAAGAGTTCGGGACGGCGTTTCACCAAGCCGACGAAGTGTACCTGCTGGACATTTACGCGGCATCTGAGCAAGCGATCGCGGGAGTCAGTGCGCGGGCGTTGCTCGAAAAGCTTCAGGCGTATGGCCACAGGTCGGCGCACTATCTGCCGGGCACCGAGGAGAGCATTGAGGCGATTGCGAGCGCGGCGGCTCCGGGTGATCTGATCGTCACACTCGGCGCCGGGAACGTTTCGTCCGCCGCGGAAAAGATTCTTCATAAGCTACGCGCGAAGGCGGCCGCCTGATGACTGAGGACGGCCTGCTATGGATGATCCGGAGCATCCGGTGGGGGCGCTTTGCCCTTTGGCTGGTTGCCGGGATTCTTTTAATGGTCACGACTCTGTACGCGTGGCACAGCACAGAACAGTTCCTGATCAAAGACGAGCGGTTCCGTGTTGGCGACGGGGACGAGTACACAGGACAAAACCCGAATCTGATTTTGGAGGGAGTACATTATGCGTCGGCTTCCCAGATCCGTAACGTTTTTAAAGAGGACTTTGGTCGCAGCTTATATCTCGTGCCGATACAAGAACGCCGTGAACAATTATTGGCGATCGACTGGATTCAGGCTGCATCGGTCTCGAAGATTTGGCCGAAAACGCTGAAAATCCACGTCGAGGAGCGCGTTCCGGTGGCCTTCCTTCATCTTCGGCCTGCGACGCGGGGCGGCATCTCGCGGTTTGTTCTGATCGACGGCGAGGGTTTCATTCTGCGACCCAAAGTAGCGGCAAGATTCACGCTGCCGGTGCTCACCGGGATCGGCGAGACAGAATCGATTGAGAACCGGCGGGCTCGCGTTCGGCGCGTGCTGGAGATGCTAAAGGAAATAGGGCCTCTCGGCAAGGACGTTTCGGAAGTCGACGTGGCGGATCCAAATAACCTTGTGGTTTCCGAGCATGTCGATGGAACAGTTGTGAAGCTGATGCTAGGTGACGAGAACTACGCGGAGAGAATGCAGAATTTTCTTGCCAATTACAGTGAGATCCGGGCGAAGCGGCCGGATGCGGCAACGCTGGACCTGCGAGTGGACGGCGTAATTACAGCGACGGGGGAAGGCAGACGTGGCGAGTAAGGCGAAGCTGGCGGTTGGCCTTGATCTCGGAAGCAGCAATACACGCGTGGTGATTTGCGCCGTAGAGAACGAGTCGCTGCGATTCCTTGGGTACGGCGAGGCTCCGTCGCAGGGCTGGAACCGCGGGCGCTTGAGTGATCAGGGCGCCGTGACGCAAAGCATCCGCTTTGCGCTGCAGGAAGCTGAACTGCGGGCGCAGGCATCTCCCGAATCGGCGGTGATCGGCCTGGGCGGATCTGTCGCCGGAATCAACAGCCGCGGCCTGTATGAGTTTGGACGAAGGCGCGACATCGAGCCCGGTGACCTCCGGTATGCAGTGGAGCTAGCCGCTCGCGTGCGGCTCGAAGAAGACCGGCAAGTTTTGCAGATTTGCCCGCAGGATTTTACGCTGGACGGAAGAGCCGGCTATCGCAATCCGAAAGGCATGGCCTGTGCGCGGCTGGAAGCCAATGTGCATGTGGTAACGGCATCGTCGCAGGACCACGATGGTCTGATCGCCGCCGTGCACCAGGGTCATCTGGCCGTTGAGGAATCGATTTATGAAGGGACGGCCGCCGCCTATGCAGCCGTTCTGCCCGAAGATCGCGCTCGCGGTGTAGTGGTCATCGACATCGGCGCACATACGACGCATCTGGCCGTTTATGATGGCGAAGCTCTGTTGCTGGCAACCACTTTGACCGTAGCGGGTGATCATCTGACGCGCGACGTATCGTGGCTGTTGAAGGTGAACTACGAGGATGCGGAGAACCTGAAGCGGGAGTACGGTTGCGCGATTACCGGCACGGAGTCCGATCGCAGTCTTATCGAAATCCCCTCGAACGAGGGACGCGCACCAAGAGAAGCACCGCGGATTCAGCTGAACGAAATCTTGGAAGCGCGCGCGGAAGAGATTTTTGACCGGATTTATTCCGAGATCCTGCGGGTTGGTATGGAGCAATCGCTCCTGGAAGGCGCTATCCTTACCGGCGGCGGCGCCCTGCTGCCCGGCATGTGCGATATGGCCGAACGAATTCTAAATTGTCAGGCTCGCCTCGGCCTGGCTGTCGGGATTGAGGGATGGCCGGCTGAACTCGACAACCCGGCATGGAGTGTGCCCGCGGGACTGGCGATGTACTCAGGAAGGCTCAGGCTGAAGCGCGAATGGAAGCGAGCTTCACCCGGGATTGCCGGGCTCGTATTGCGATAACCACTGAATCAAAACGAATTAGGAATACCTGAATGACAGAAGATCTGAAGTATTTGATCGAAGACGATTCCCAGCTTGGAACCCGGATCAAAGTAGTGGGCGTCGGGGGAGGCGGGTCGAATGCCGTTGCGCGCATGCTCCAGGAGGGGCTGGCCGGCATCGAATTTTACATTCTGAACACCGATAAGCAGGCGATAGCTGCTTCTCCGGTTCCGAACAAGATCGCCATTGGCAAGAAGCTGACCAGTGGATTAGGGGCCGGTGCCGATCCTTCGGTCGGGCGGCAAGCTGCGCTCGAGGATACGGAGGGTATCATCGAGATTCTCGAAGGCGCCGATATGGTCTTTGTCACCGCGGGGCTTGGAGGAGGCACTGGAACCGGTGCTGCGCCCGTTGTGGCGTCCTTGGCGAAAGAGCTGGGCGCGCTCACTGTGGCTGTTGTCACCAAGCCGTTCGCGTTTGAGGGGCCGCGTCGCATGAAGCAGGCGGAACGCGGGATGGCCGAACTGGCCGGCAGCTGCGATACCGTCATCAGCATCCCCAATGAAAAGCTTCTAACGCTGGCACCGAAGGGCACCAGCTTTTTTGATTCCTTCCGGCTTGCCGATGATGTACTGCGGCAGGCGGTGCAGGGCATCGGGGACATCATTACGACGCCCGGGTTGATCAACCGTGACTTCTCCGATATCCGGACGATTATGGCGGGCATGGGCTACGCCATGATGGGTACGGCGGTGGCCAGCGGAGATAACGCGCTTCTCGAAGCCGCCAAACAGGCGATTAACAGCCCACTCATGGAAGAAGGCGGTGTGCATGGAGCCCGAGGCGTTCTGATCAACATCACCGCGTCGAGCCAACTCGGTATTCACGATGTCCATGAAGCCTGCAGCCTGATTCGCACCGCGACGCAGAACGACGATGTACAGATTAATTTCGGTGTGGTGCTTGAGGAGAAGATGGGCGCGAGCGTGAAGATCACGGTTATTGCGACCGGATTCCACCGCGACACCTTGCCCGAGATTGACCGCCGCAATCCGCATTTTCCGTTTACGGTTTCCACTACACCCGAGCCGCCCCCGCCCGAAGCGGTAGCTGCTCCGGTTCCGGAACCCGAGATTGTGGTTCAGAACTCGTCGGTCGCTGAGTCCAGTCCGGAAGAAACGGCGCCGGTCGATGACTACGACACGCCAGCGTTTCTGCGCCGGCAGCGGCGCATGGTGCAGTAAAGGCTTGCTGGCGAGGGCTCTGACACGTGTCCGACCGATGAGATTCACTTGCCGTTTCATTTAGCCATCGCATCGTAGAACTTGCCGCCAACAACACTATG
Source organism: Bryobacteraceae bacterium (assembly GCA_045807965.1). Lineage (GTDB taxonomy): Bacteria > Acidobacteriota > Terriglobia > Bryobacterales > Bryobacteraceae > Bog-105. Next base: position 7,567 of record JBJMGJ010000187.1, read on the forward strand.
CTGGAAAGATCCCTTGATCAACTCTGTGGCTTTCTCCGGCGTATGCTGCCCATATCCGGATCATGCCCGAAAATCGCATATTACTCAGCAGACGTTTCGTGCGCTGGAACAAGTCCGATCC
>JBJMGJ010000188.1:0-10462 GCA_045807965.1 Bryobacteraceae bacterium
CCAGCCGGCCAACGGTCCACTACTCGGATTCACTGGGGCGCTGGGAGCTGCGAGCATCGCACGGCAAAGCACGCTATACACTTACCCACTGCTCGCCGGAGCCGGCGTGACTCAGTCCAAAGCTTGGGCCGACTATCATTCCCTCCAGATTCGCTTCAGCCATGCAATGACACACGGATTGCAGTTCGATGCGAACTATACCTGGTCAAAAGAAATCGATAACACCGACACTGTCGAGGACAATCAGAATTTCAACAGCGGCGGGACAGCCGGCAACTATGATCTGATCAACCTGGGCAATAACCGCCATCTCGGGTTTAGTGACGTGCCTCATCGCTTCGTAGCGACCGCGCTTTATGACCTGCCGTTCGGTAAAGGCAAGGATGTAGATCTCCGAAGCGGGATCGCGAATGCGTTGCTTGGAGGCTGGCAGCTAGGCGGTGTCGTAACTGCCCAAGCGGGCATGCCGTTCAGCATCAGCGGTGCTAACTCCAGCGCGGCTTACGGCCACCCTGATTCCGTTCCCGGCGTACCGCTTGAGGTCCCGGCAGAGCTTCAACACTGGTACAACGGGTCAACCTCCGTAACCTTGCCGGACGGACGGGTCATCACCCCACAAAAGAACACATTCCTGAAGTACTACGAAGGAGCGTTCCGGGGCCGGACAGTCACAACTCCAAACGGCACGGTTGTCCCCGACGTCTATTGGTATGGAACTGTCGCGAACACTCTCGACGCGCTACGCAATGCCGGCCGCTTCAACCTGGATCTCAGCCTCCGGCGCGAGTTCCACATTTTCGAGCGGTTCAATCTTCAGATCGCCGCAGACGCTACGAACCTGCTGAACAATACACAGCTCAACGGCGCGTTTGTTGGCAATCTGGGCTCAACCAACACAGTTCGGAACGTCGCCAAAGGACTGGTTCCCGGAATGGGAACGTCGGACACCTTCGGCACACTTCCCATCAACTCATTTGATCCGCGTCAAATCGTGATGAGCGTTCGTATACGATTCTAGTGGGAGGGCCCGATGGGTCGATCGCCACTTCTTTCGTTCCTGGCTGGACTCGGCCTCGCTGTTAGCCTGTCCAGCCAAACCATCACGACCGATACGAAAGATTGGACCGCCCAGCAGGACCATCAGAATATGATGGACCAGCTGGGCATCAAAGCTCTGCGTCCCGGTCCAAGCGGAAACGAGAAGGATCCCAATCACGCGAACTACGAGGAGGGGACGGCCAATCCATACCCGAACCTCCCCGACGTCCTCACTTTAAAAAACGGCAAGAAGGTGACGAGCGCCAAGATGTGGTGGGACCAGCGGCGCCCGGAGATTGTCGAAGACTTCGAACGGGAAATTCTTGGCCGAGTTCCCAAAACTGTTCCGAAGGTCACCTGGGAAGTGACCAAAACGGCCGAAGCAAAGGTCGCTTCCTACCCGGTTGCCGGTAAGCAGCTCATCGGCCACGTCGACAATTCGTCCGACCCGGACATCAAAGTCGATATTCAAATGACTCTGGTGGTTCCGGCAGACGCCAAGGGCCCTGTCCCGGTAATGATGATGTTCGGCGGCCGCACCATTCCGGAGATCGCGTTCCCCGCACCGGTATTTCCTGGGCGCGCCGGCCGGCCCCCGCTGATGCCTCCTCCGAGCGCAGATCCGCCGGCAATTGAACAGCTCATTGCTGATGGTTGGGGCGTCGCCACCATCACTCCGAACAGCATCCAGGCCGATAATGGCGCTGGTCTCACCAAAGGCATTATCGGGCTGGTCAATAAAGGACAGCCTCGGAAGCCGGATGACTGGGGCGCTCTCAGGGCTTGGGCCTGGGGTGCATCTCGCGGTCTGGATTATCTCGAAACCAACAACTCTGTCAACGCAAAGCAAGTCGGTATCGAAGGCGTGTCGCGATACGGCAAAGCGGCTCTGGTCACTATGGCATTCGATGGACGCTTCGCGGTGGTGCTCATCGGTTCATCGGGAGAGGGAGGGGCAAAGCTGCACCGCCGCAATTGGGGCGAAGCGGTAGAGAGTCTGACCGCCACCGGCGAATACCATTGGATGGCCGGAAATTTCATGAAGTATGGAGCGTCGGAAGCTACGTTCGGAAGCAAGAACCCGGGTGACCTTCCGGTGGATGCTCACGAGCTCCTGGCGCTCTGCGCGCCGAGGCCGACGTTCATCAGCTATGGAGTGCCGGAAAAAGGTGACGCAAAATGGCTGGACCAGCAGGGCAGCTTTATGGCAGCCGTCGCCGCTCAGCCCGTCTTCCGCCTTCTCGGGGCGAAAGATCTTGGCGTGACTGAGGATTACCATACCGCCAAAATGCCACCCGTAAACGTCGGCCTGCTTGATGGACAGCTTGCCTGGCGTCAACACGACGGAGGTCATACGGATGCGCCTAACTGGAAGTACTTCATTCCCTGGGCGGACAAATTCCTGCACCACGCTGCTCCTCCTCGCAATCCGTAGGCCGGTTCTCTTCTTCCTTGCATGGGCCTTGAGTGCGCTCGCGCAGGCGGATCGCCCGACCCCGCGCGTGGACAAGAACTCTCAGCTTGCCCACGAGCAGTTGTTGAAGAAAGCGAAATCGGGCCAAATCAACGTTTATTTTGAAGGCGATTCCATCACCCGCCGATGGGGCGCTACCGATTACCCGGAATTGCTCGAGAACTGGAAAGAGAACTTCTTCGGCTGGAACGCGGCTGATTTCGGCTGGGGTGCCGATCGCGTCGAGAATATCTTATGGCGTCTACAAAATGGAGAACTCGACGGCGTGAATCCCAAGGTGATCGTCCTGCTTGCGGGAACGAACAATGTCGGAAACAAAGTTGCTCCAGAAGGTATTCAGCCCCGCGTGGACGATATCACAAGAGGGATGCGAGCTGTAGTGGATGAGATGCGGAAGAGGGCTCCGAACGCGGTCATTCTCCTGACGGCCATCTTCCCGCGCAACGACAACATAGACGTGATGCCCGAGATCTTCGCGATCAACGAAAATCTGCAGAAACTGGCCGACGGTCGCACAATCCGATACCTCAACGTGAATGATGAACTCGGGGGCCCGGACGGGAAGCTCTACGACGGCATGATGAACGCCAAGGACCAACTCCATCCCACGGTGAAGGGCTACCAGGTCTGGGCGGATGCGCTGAACCCGCTATTGAATGAGATACTCGGCCCACCCGCGAAGCAAGACCACGCACCGCCGCCCACGGGAAACCCGGCGGCCAACTCGCGGCAGTAGTAGTTCTACTGCCCGACGGCCACGACGCCCCAGGGACCACCAGGGATGCCGATTTTTTTCGTTACGGTTTGAGTGGCGAGGTCAATCACCGTTACGTCGTTAGAAGGCCCATTGGCGGTAAACAAAGTTTTCCCGTCGGGCGAAACAGCGATGCCCCAGGGTCGCTTGCCAACCTCGAACGAAGAGACGGGCTGGTTGGTAGCGGTGTCGATCACAACCACTTTGCCGTCTCGCCCGGTCGTGACATACAGCTTCCCGGCGTCCTTGGACAACGCCAGACCCATCGGCTTGACTTGTCCTGGTTTTCCGAGCGAGATTGCCTGCAGCTTATCGTTTTTGACCGTATCGAGGACAACCACGGCGGCATCGTTTTCCGCGTTCACATAACCGCGCGTGCCGTCCGGCATAAAGACAAGATTTCTGGGCCGGTGCCCGACCTTGAACGTTTTTTCGAGATGCGCGGCTTCGGCATCAATGACCGATACCGTGCCGTCACCTTCGGAAGTAGAGAACACCCGTTTCCCGTCCGGTGTAACTTTGACGCCTTCCGGTTCTTCTCCCGTCGGGATCGTCTTCGTTACTTTTCCGGAAGCAATATCGATAAAGCTGATTCCAGAGGCGTCTTCGTTCGAGACATAGAGCGTTTTGCCGTCGGCACTAACGTCGAAATTTTCCGGATCCGAACCCGCTTGCAGGACTCGCAACACTTTATTCGATTCAACGTCAAAGACGGCAATGCCGTCAGCGCTCTTGTCTGGAGGAGGCAGCTTGCTTTCGTCAACCCCGGGGCCTTCGGGAGGAGATCCGCTCAGTGCGACGTAGATCGTTTTACCATCCGCACTCGAATGAACGCCGCGCGGCCGCTTTCCGAGTTTTACCGTCGATGCCACAGCCATCGTGTTCGAGTCGATAACGGCCAAATCGCCCGAGGTTTCGCAGGTGATGTAGACTCGATATCCGCCCGGTTTTTGGGTTGTGCCGGATTTCGCTTCGCTAGATTCTGTTGCCGGCTTTGAACACCCCGAGGCAATGAACATCAGCACTGCGCAGATAGCAGAAAGATACAGCCGGTCCGTTTTCATGATTGATCCTTGAATTCGAAGTTGAGGTTCTGCTTCGAATCAGCGGCTACGGTGATGTGCTGCTGTTGGGTGCCGAGCCGTTCCTGCCAAACCTCGATGGTGTAATTTCCGGGCGGAACGTTTTTGAGAACGAAAGAACCATCCGTTCCTGTGACTGCGAAGTATGGATTATCCACGACTCCTATCCAGGCGTGCATCCAAGAGTGGATGTTACATTTCACACGGATCATCACTTCCTGTTTGGTGAAGCGCCGCTCAATCGGAGGGTCGCCGCCCGCCTGGCTGTGGTTCCATTCCCGATTGACCTCGGCGCGCGGATGAATGTTATGAGTCACCGGATCGGAGTTCGTCACCTTCAACTCCTGTCCGGTCTGAATGCCGAGAACGCGTGGCTCGAACATGCAGCCTTTCTGGTCGATCGTTACGGGCGTAGACGGAGGCTGGAACTGCTTGCCTTCAAGACCGCTCTTGATGTACACGAAAGCGTTGGCTAAGTCCCCACCGCGGTCGACAACCAAACTCTGATCGTAGACAGGTTTATGGTGCAGCTTGGCGCATTCGGGGTCCTCTGTGAGGTCGAGCAATTTCAGTTGCGGGCGCTTGCCGTGGAAAGTCACTTTGCCGCTGATGGTGGAGGCGGTTTTTTCATCGACCTTGAAATAGGCCGGCGGCGCGGTCGGTTTCGCTTCCTCTGTTCTGGCTGTTGTTTTGGGCGCTGGCTTGGAGCAACTGAACGCACCCGTCAGCAACGCCAGCGGCAGTGCCAGGGAAAGAGCGAGCTTGTAAGAGTTCATGCTAATCACTGGGAGGAAGAGCTTGCGGCGGCGGCTCACCGGTGAGCGATTCGAGGAACGCGACCACGTCAGCGCGTTCTTGCCGGGTCAAAGTTAACGGACGGATTTCCTTGTCCAAGTACGCGTTTGAATTACCTCCGCCCACATAGTAGTCAACCACATCCTTTAACGTTTTCTCGCTGCCGTCGTGCATGTAAGGGGCTGTTTTCGCGATATTGCGGAGCGTTGGCGTGCGGAAGCTGCCTTTGTCGGAATCCTTCTTTGTGACCACATAACGTCCCAGGTCCTGTAACTCGCCGTTTGCGTCCACGCCGATACCGATGTTGTGAAACTTGCCGTCGGAGAACAACGCGTAATGGTCACCAATGGTGTGACAAGTCGCGCAATTGCCGCGATTCTTATCTCGAAAGATCTCCATGCCCCGAATGGCGGACGCACTCATCGCGGTTTTCTCGCCGCCATAGAGGTATCGGTCAAATGGCGAGTTGCCGCTGAGCAAGGTGCGTTCGAAACTCGCGATTGCCTTCTCGACTTTATCGATAGTGACTGGGCCGGGTCCAAAGGCTTTCTCGAATTCTTTTCGATACTCCGGAATCGCATTGAGCTTTGAGACCGAGACTTCATGAGGCTGGTTCATCTCAACGGGATTGGCCATAGGCATACCGGACTGAGCCTCAAGATTGATGGCCCGCCCGTCCCAGAAGTCTACCGGATAATAGGCGGAATTCAGGATAGTGAGAGCGTTCCGGACACCTAGCTTCCCACTTGCCCCACGGGAAAAACGCTGGCCGTCGGAGAACATCAAGGCTGGGCTATGACAACTTGCACACGACATCGTGTTGTTGCTCGACAAGGTCGTGTCGTAATAAAGCTTTCTCCCTAGAGCTATGGTTTCGGCAGTTGGAGGGTTATCGGCGGGTATGGGCAGGGGAGGCAAACCGAGCGGAACCTTGATTTCAAAGGGCGGTCCAAGGGGATGAGCGGACGCTTCTGTTTCCTTCTTTTTGCCGCAAGAGGAGAGTGCAAACGCAACGATCACCAAAAACAGAACGGGCCGCCAGATCCGCCGACCGCGATAGACGTCGCACGATGACATTCGCTTGGGTATATCCAGCCTAGTGATGGGAGGAGACCTACTCGGGCTCTCGACCTTAATTGTAGGACACCGGAGCGGAGCGCAAAGGATAGCGGGTTCCGCTTGCGCAAGCTTTTCGGCGGGGATGGAATTTACAAAAAAGGTACAAATCGGGCGCAAGTTGAAATGCCTCTTGCACGTAGCTTTGATAGCAGGGGTCTCGAGGCACGAAGGCGGTTACAGCGATGGCGAGGTCGATCTAGGGTTGACGGGCTGGTGGCGTCGGTTTCTCCCGTCTGGAACCGCCTTCTCTGCTGGGATCGCGAATAAGAGATACACTCGTCAGAACGGGCTTACAGATCTCTGTTGAAAAAGCATGAACAATATCCTTGTCATCGACGATGATGCCAGTCTCCGTGATACCATCGCCGTCATTCTGGAGCAGGCGGAGTTCCGGCCCCTCCTTGCCTCCGACGGCATATCGGGACTGGAGAGTGCGCTTCGGTTCAAACCCGATCTAATGCTGGTCGATCTGCGGTTGCCAGGCCTGAGCGGAGTAGATATTTGTAAGCAGCTCCGGCAAAACGGAGTGTCTACTCCAATCATTGCTTTGAGCGCCGTGGATGAGGAGCTGGACAAGGTATTGCTGCTCGAAATGGGAGCGGACGATTACGTTGTCAAGCCATTTGGTTCGCGAGAACTCCTGGCACGAATTCGGGCGGTACTACGGCGGTCGGCGCCCGGGAACAGACGGCTCATTCAGTTCGGCAACATTCATATCGATCTGGAGCGGCGGATTGTCTCGAAAGATAGCGAAACAATTAAGATGACTCCGGCCGAGTACAACCTGTTGACTTTCTTCGTGCAGAATCCGGACAAGCCCCTCACCAGAGATCTGATTCTAAACTCCGTATGGGGGTACGAATGTTTCCCAAATACGCGCACAGTCGATGCTCATGTAGTCAAGCTCCGGCACAAACTGGAGCCCGACCCGGCGGCTCCGAAGCACTTCCTCACGCTGCACGGGGTCGGATACCGTTTTCTGCCCTAGTGCTGAGCAATCCCCGGCGCGGCCCGGCGATTGCCTTACAGCAACGTTTTAGCCGTGTTCTTCGCGTTGCCGTTCCGGCATTGCTTTTCGGATGGGCGGCCGCTCCTTCGCAGGCACAGACGGACCAGCAGAGTGCGGCAATCCTCGATCGTCTGGACCGGCTGGAGAAGCAGAATCGCGAGCTTCAGGACGAGATTCATTCGCTACGAGAACTCTTGGCTCAGAAACTCGAAAACGGCAAGAATATTCAGCCGGTGGATGCGCAAGCGCAGGGGAAGCTCGACGAGAAACCCAATATTCAGTCCGATACGGCCAACGAGCACGAACAGGTCAATGAACACCGGATTGAAGAGCTGGCGCAGACCAAGGTGGAAGCTTCGCAGCGATTTCCAATTCACCTGACCGGAACGTTGTTGTTCAACGCTTTCACGAACGGCGCGAACAACGGTGGAGCTCAGAACCCGACCGCGGCGTCTCTGACCTCTGGACCAATAAATAGCGGCGCGACGGTCCGGCAGACGGTACTCGGACTGACATTTCACGGGCCCCAAACATTCCTGGGCGGAACAGTCTCCGGTTCGCTCTACATGGATTTCTTCAGCGGGTCATCAGCTTCACTGAATCACGTCTTGCGCATCCGACTTGCCACTGTGCAGCTCGATTGGCCAAACACGACGTTCTCAGTAGGGCAAGACAAGCCGCTTGTCTCGCGAAGAGAACCCAACTCGTTGGCGCAGGTGGGCGTGTCCCCTCTGACGAATGCAGGGAATCCCTGGCTTTGGCAACCGCAGGCGCGCATCGAGCAGCGCTTCTCTTTCGGACAGAACACGCTCTTGAAGGCGGAAGCCGGCGTCTTCCAAACAAATGAGCAGGCCAATTTACCCGCAGACCTGGCGAACCGGGTAGAAATTGCGCGTCCCGCCATTCAAGCTCGCGTCAGCCTGAAGCATGAATGGGGCAATCGTTCCGTTGAGATTGCGCCGGTCTTACACGCCAGTACGACGCACATTAGCGGGATGTCGATTCCGTCGAGACTCTATGGTATCGATTGGTTCGTCAAGCCCGCTTCGTCCTTGGAGATTACGGGTATGGTATTTCGCGGCCAGAACTTCGCGAATCTGGGCGCCATTGGCGGTTTGTCAACAAATGCAGTGAATCGGGTGATTCCCGTGCGAGGGGCGGGTGGCTGGGTTCAGTTCCGCTACATTGCGACTCAGAGGCTTTCGTTCAATGCCTATGGCGGGCAGCAAGACGACCGGGACCGAGATCTCGTCAGGGGGCGAATGGCAAAAAATCAATATTATGCGGCGAACGTGATGTATCTGCTCGCTCCTAACGTTATGACCGCGTTCGAGGTGGGCCAGGCGCGAACTACCTACCTCGGATTCGGGAATCGGTTGAACAACCACTATGACCTGGCGCTTGGCTATCTGTTTTAGTCTTTTCGTGGCCCTCGGGATCCCGGCGACCGTACGTGGCAAAATCTCAATCCAGGAGGCAAATGGCAAGCGGGCCAAACCGCTGCAGCTTTCGAACGTCGTCATCTGGCTGAACGACTCCAACCCTGAGACAACCGCTCTCGTTAGAGCGAACGCCGTGAAGGCAAAGATTGTTCAGAAGAACAAAACGTTCATTCCGCACGTGCTAGCCATTCCCGTCGGAAGCTCGGTGGAATTTCCAAACGCCGATCCCATCTTCCACAACGCGTTCTCGAACTATAACGGTCAGATCTTTGATATCGGCCTCTACCCGCCGGGATCAACTCGGACGGTGAGATTCCAGAAGCCGGGGATCGTCCGCGTGTTTTGCAATATCCATGCTTCTATGAGCGCCGTGATTGTTGTTCTGAACTCGCCCTGGTTTGCCACGTCGAATCCTGACGGGGTGTTCGAAATAAACGAGGTGCCTGAAGGCACTTACACCTTAGATATCTATTATGAGCGCGCGACGGAGCAAGCGCTCTCGTCCTTGCAGCGGACGGTGTCGGTCGGGTCCGGCGCGGTTGATCTCGGAACCATCACAATCTCGGAAAGCGGGTATCTCTCCATTCCTCATTTGAACAAGTACGGGAAGCCTTATCCATCGGCAGAATCGGATCCGGGCGCTTACCCGGGGGCACGTCCATGATCTTTGAGAAGCGTTCCATACTGCTGAAGCTGATCGGCATGACGTCAGCGATTCTAACCGTGATCTTTGTTCTGACCGGTTATTTTCTCGAAAAAAGCATCGCGGCGCGGGCGACGGAAAGCGTGGAAGAGGAAGTGGTCACAAGCTTCCGGGCCTACGAATCGTTGTGGCGTGAACACACGGAGAATCTTCGCGAGATCAGCAGCGTCATCAGCAGAATGCCCGATGTGCGGTCCGCGTTGCGCACCTCTGATCGGGCGACGATTCAAGATTCGGCGGGCGAGTTGTGGGCTCATATCTCATCGGCAAACGCGATTTTTGCCGTCGCCGATGGGAACGGAAGAGTGATCGCGACCCTGGGCAAGCGTTCACCGTTTCGATCGGACGAGTACTTACCGTTCTTACGAGAAATCTCGTCGACTTTCCCGGCCCAACGGACCGGCTTCTTCGAGGAAGGAGGCCGATTATTCCAGACCGTCGTCACACCGGTATACGTGGATGCGACTGACGGACAGGGATTGCTGAACGTTTTGATAACGGGCTTTGAGGTCGATGCAAATTTCATGCGTGATTTGAAGCTGGCCTCGGGCAGCAGCGACTTTATTTTCAAGTTGTGGGGAGCGGCGCTCGCGTCTACGCTGCCGGACGAGAATCAAACGAAGGCACTGGCAAATCTCTGCACGGGTCATTTGGCCGGGGGTAATGCGCGGCGGTTAGATTCGAATGGCGTTGCATTCCTGGCGATCACTCGAGAACTGCCCGGCGTTGTTCCAGGCCGCGGAGGAGAGCTCTGCATCATTCGTTCTCTGGCAGGATCGCAGCAGGTACTGAATGAACTACGACGACGCATTTTCCTGCTTTGGCTGGCTGGTCTGGTTGCGGCGATTGTTTGCGCTTACGCCGTTGCGAGGCGGATGATGCGTCCGATCGCGGTTCTTGACCGGGCCGCGTCCGAGATTGCGTAAGGTAATTTCAAAATCCGAGTGAACTCGGAATCGGATGACGAACTGGGCCGTCTTGGCGAGAGCTTCAACTGCATGTGCAACTCGCTTGTGAGCGCTCGTGCGGTACTTATTCAGCATGAA
>JBJMGJ010000189.1:0-7093 GCA_045807965.1 Bryobacteraceae bacterium
CCGCCGCGATATGCGGGGTGGCGGCGATCGTCCCGACCGGCGCGAACGGAAAGAACGCGGTCAACGACCGGCCCCGCTCGATTTGACACAAGCGATGCCCCTCGTGGAACGTGCTCTGCAGGTTCTCGAGCGTCGCGCCGTGCAACCGCAACTCGGCTTGCTCAAGAGCACGATGCTGCAGCTTGACCCTGCGTTCAGCGAGCGAGCCTATGGGGCCGGAAGCTTCTCGGATTTCGTCGAGAAACTCAAGAAGGCCGAATTTGTCAACGTAAGCGGATCAGGCGGCCGCTACATTATCGAACGGCGCGGCGGGCACACTCCCGAAAAGGCGGCGCCTAAGCCGGAAGAGGCGCTACCGTTGCTGCGCGACGTACTCGAGACGCACCGTATGGAGCTCGAAGAGGGCGCGACAGCCGAGGAGTTGGAGGGTTGGGTGCAGTCCGAATACCCGGCATTCGAACTCAGCAAATACGGTTTCCAGCAATTCTCGGAGTTCCTCAACTACGCGCAGGATAAGACGGTCGTCCGCACGGAACCCGACGAAGAGCGGGGCATCATTGTCCACCTTGGAGCCGAGTTCTATCCGCCTGCTCTACCCGAACGTCCGCCCGAGCCGCAGGTCGAAGAAGAGGAAGACGAGCCACAGCCCATTGTGGAAGGCCAGCCCACTATCTTTGAGCCGAATCCGCCTCCGCCGAAGCCCAAAAAGACAGCGTCTCCTCGCAAACGGGCCGCGGCTGGATCGGCCGCAACCAGGCGGCCACGAAAGAGAAAAACGGACTAGCTAATCCGGATGGACCGGGGCGGTTTCGACGAGCTCGCGAGCTTTCGTGCCGCCCCGGCTCTGGTGCCAGTTGTCGGCTTCCGCTTCGCTTCTCCAGGGCGCGAGATTCAGAAGTAAGTGGTTCGAAAGCGCAGCCAGAAAAGGCTCATAGGTAGCGCGCAAGGCGGCCAGTCGCTCCTCCGCGGTCTCCGCATCACTGAACTGGAGACCGGAGTCGGTCAGATCCTGAGCCAACAGCTTGAAGTCCCGCAACGGCAGGCGGGTTTGCGGCAGACCTTTCGGCCGCAGGTGAAACACACGGCACAGCTCTACAGCCGCCAGACGCCCGACCGCGAACGTCATTTTCGGCTGGAATGTTTTGACTCCCCTGATTCCCGTCACCAGAATCGCAGAGGAATCGAGGATACAGGTGAGCCCGGCGAGCCAGCTCTGATTGTCGTGTTGCGAGCGATAGTAACTAAGCATCGGGTACGAGAGGTGGCTCTCGACTAACTCCGCGCTCCACTCCTCCCAGTCCTTCAGCAGAGAAAAGAGCTCGTCCACTGCTTCGGCTTCACTATGGCGGCAGAGCAGAGTGGACGCCGCCGGCGGCGAACCGGCTCGCGGGTCGAGCTGAATCACTCGCGTTTCCCGCTTCGAGAACAGCTGGTACAAGACGGGCAAGTATCCAATGGTTGCCGCAATATAGCCCAGCCCAGAACCCGATTCGATGATGGCGAGTGTCTTGTCCCATCGATTGTTCGGAACAACATCGCCGTACCCGAGAGTAAAGAAGGTGGAGCCACTCAGATAGAGCGCATTCCAAAATGTTCCCGCGCCGCCGCGAACGACCCAGTGCAGGAGAGCGAAGCTCAGGACCAGCCCGAACGCCCATAGCGTGAGCAACAGGACCATCGAGAGGGGCCCATAGAAGCTGAGCAAGGCGTCTCGCGTGCGGCTACGCCGAATGCGTCCCGCAAAAAAGGCCCAGACCGCCCAGGAACCCCGGAAGTAGAAGCGAACCGGTCGAAGCTGGCGGCGGACTCGCCGCGGCAGCAGCATCACTTCGAAGGCGTCGCTCGCCACTGCCGCCAACAGGACGAGCCCGAGCAAAGCGCCGAGAACACGCATGACTGGTCACGGGCGAGATCGGGTCAAGCCGCGTCTTCTGCCGCTTTCACTGCGCGCAGTAGAGCAAATCCACATGCGGCCACCAAGGCGTCTTCGGCAACGGCGACGATGAGATCTGGCACGTGCAGCTTTTCGCCGATGGCCTTGCGCAACTTATACGCCCCATAGCTGGCCGCCACGGCGGCGAGCGAGCCGATCAACCCGCCCAGCACCGCGGACCGTCTTCTCGCCCTTACGAATGCCGTGCCGCTGAGGGCCCCGGACGCCGCCCGCGCAACCAGCGGAAAAACGGAAGTGCGATTCGGAATAAATGGCAGCTTGTCGGCCACCATTTCACCAATGGCCGCAATTGCCATGGTCTTGGCCGAGTTTCTATGACTCAGAAACTTGATCTGAGAATCGTGTAAAGGAAGCAGGCCCGCGTGCGCAAACCTGCTGACAATGGCGGGCGCCGCCATACTACGCATTCCCGACACTGCGCCGAGCACGGCGGCGCCACCATAAACTTGCCAATCGGACATGTGTTTTGCCTCGTACTCTGGACTACCGGCGGGTGCGTTCCTGTTCAATCAGATTGCACGAGTTTCGCCGGTGTTTTTGGGAGAATGATCCTCGTGCCACTGCTTTCGGAAGTCTACCGGCTCCATCCCGCTCAGGCGGAGCAGATTGTTACACCCGCCCTGTTGATCTACCCGGCCGTCGTGGAACAGAACATACACGCAACACTGAAGCTGGTGGGAGGGAATGCTAATCGATGGCGCCCGCACCTGAAGACGGCCAAGATTTCGACGGTTATCCGCGTGCTGATCGCGGCGGGAGTGCGTAACGTGAAATGCTCCACCACGCTTGAGTTGCTGGTCGCCTGCCAGGAAGGCGTGTCGGACGTGTTGCTCGCTTTTTCCGTCACGGGGGCAAATGCCCGGCGCGTCCTGCAGATTGCCAAGAGGTACGAAGAAACCCGGATCTCTGTCCTGATCGAAAATGGGGAGCAACTCGACAGCTGGCACGGGCAGGAGGTCGGCGTTTTCCTCGATATCAACTCGGGCATGAACCGGACTGGGCTGAGTCAGGACGGAGTTGAGGCGATCGTTGCATTGGCAAAGCAGGCCGCTGGTCAGTTCCGTGGCCTCCACTATTACGACGGCCACATGTCTGGCGTTCCCGCGCCGGAGCGCGAAGCGAAAGCCCACGAAGGCTATCGCTGGGTTCTCGGCCTCGCCGGCGCGTTGAACACCGCGGGTATTACGTGCGAGGAAATCATCACTTCCGGAACACCGGCTGCCCCTTACGCGCTTTCCTTTCGTGAGTTCGGCGAAGCTGCGTTTGTTCATCGCATCTCCCCGGGAACCGTGGTGTACAACGACATGACGAGTCTGGAGCAATTGCCGGGTCTGGGCTATGCGCCCGCAGCCCTGGTCCTCTCCACGGTTGTCAGCCGTCCAACTGCCAATATCGTGACCTGCGACGCCGGACATAAGAGTGTCTCGGCGGATGCCGGTGTGCCGACCTGTTCTGTTTTAAACGGAGGCGAAGGTTTCAGGCCTCTCAAGCCGAGCGAAGAGCATCTGCCGATCGATTGCGGGTCGCCCGAGGCGCGCCCGGCGATTGGCAGCCATGTCTATCTTTTACCGCGGCACATTTGCCCAACGGTGAATAACTTTGATGAAGCGCTGTTTGTGGAAGACGGCACTATCCGCACGATGGAGAAAATTTCGGCCCGCGGACACGAGACGCTGCTGATCGAAACGGGCTAGGACAGTCTGCAAAACCGTCCTACTCCGCCATCCGGAACGAGCAGATTAAGTCTCGCTCGTCTGTCGTGGTCGCTCTCACGTTGTCGAACACCGCACCTGATTGCGGGGCCAAAGGCCAGCCAATCTATGTTTCGCAAGAACAGGTCATTGAACTTGTTCCGGAGCGGCTCAGTCAGGATCGGGTGCTTTCGTAGGTGCTGCTTGGATAGGCGGGAGTTGCGGCGCTGGCTGCACGTTTGAAGACGCCCGACCGAGTTGATCCAGGAAATGTTGAGAAATGACGCGAAACTCAATCACGTTGTTCTGCCTTTCCAGTTCCCGAGCACCGATCACATTACCGGCAATCATTTGACAGGCGCGAACGCAGTCACGCCAGCCTTCCTCTCGAGGGTCTCTAAAAAGGAGCGACTCGGGAGAGAATCCCAGAGCGGAGAATGATCGCTTGTGAACGGGAAACGACGCTCAACAGGACCGGCATGCGAGGCGCGGCTTCCTACTCCGCTCACGACGCACAGCCTATTACGTACCGCACCTGGAAGCGACGAAATGAGTCTCAGACATGAGCGTCCCATTTAGCAGGGGAGTCAAAAATAGCGGATGCTCGACGCTGTCCCAGCTTACTTCTTACAATCCGTCCTGGCCATTGCGCTCCATGAGTTAGCGCATGTGTTGAGCGCATGGCTGACGGGGATTCGCATAAAACGTATAGGGATCTCATGGAAAGGGCCCTATATCGTCCGCGAACCAGGACTACCCTTCGCAAGCGTTTGCGTGGCTCTTTCGGGACCGATGTTAAACCTGATCCTGGCGGCCTCCTGCTGGTACTCCGGACAACAATTTGCCCTCATCAATCTGGCGCTCGGGGTTTCCAATCTTCTTCCTTTTGTTCCGGGTGGAGACGGACAACATGCGCTGGCCTCGATTCGGAAGGTACGGATCTCCGCATAAACTTCCGCCGACACCTTGTCCAGCAAGTTCCGCCCCCATACGGAACGCTTGTAAAGCGCCTTCTCAAACCCAGATATTTCTGGTACGATCAAACCTCATCCAATTGAGTCATTGGGCCGCAGAAAGACTTCGATCTTTCGAGGAGCTATTTCGCAGTGCGCGGTATAGAGAAATTGCTGGTCATCGCCTTCCTCGTATTAGCGGCATTGGGCTTGTGGAAGATCAGAGTTTGGCTTACGGAACGTGTCGCCAGTTCCGTTGCTTCCCTGTCCTCCACACCGAAGCCGGCGGCGAGAATCGTTGGGAGCAATACGGCTAAGCCTCCCGCCAGTGGTAACAAGCGTGCCGCAAAGGCCCGGCCGAATGAGGCGACTTTACAGGTAGAGGGCTTGACGATTGTGGACGTTCCCTATTCGGATCGTCCATTCCCAGAGCCCAAAGATCTTTCCGATGGTATGACCGCCTCCGAGATCCGTGCTGCTTATGGGGAACCTGCGGCGCACGTGGCCGGTTCATACAGTGGCCAGCTAATTGAAAAGTATTATTATGTAGATCGCGAGCACAGCCGGTACACGATCGCGAACCTGCAGGATGGCCGGCTGATCTCGGCGTCGTCAAGGCCGCTGTAAGGTTCGAGTGGATACCAAAGTCTTCCCACTGTAACCGCCCGTATACAACCTGAAGAGCCGAGCCTGTCTAAGTCTTTGATCGCGATGTGACAAGTTTGGAGGTTGAACTGCGCTTGCTCCCGAGTGTCAGCGTTCATCGATTCGTCCGTGAGGGACTGCGAGATTCCCGCCGAACTCACACGATCCCCAACTTGGGTGCGGGCAGTGTTCTCGTTCCCTGTCGTGTTGGGCGCCTTACTTGTGCTTCTCACGATGTTTACGGTCCGGTCACGGTTTAGCGATCCGGATACGTGGTGGCACCTGAAAGTAGGCGAACTGATCTGGACTACGCATTCCATTCCACGCGCTGATTCGTTTTCGTTTACAGCGTACGGCCATGCATGGATCGCGCAGGAATGGCTCTCGGAATTAGCCATGTACGGGGCATGGAAGCTTGGCGGCTATGTCGGTCTTATGCTTGGATTTTCGCTGATAGCGGCGTTGCTTATAGTGGCGGCATATGTTCTTTGCACCTGCTACTCCGGTAATTGCAAAGTCGCGTTTCTCGGGGGCGTCGTAGTATGGCTCTTCTCGACCATCGGCCTGGCAATCCGTCCGCACATGATTGGATACTTATTGATGGTTTGTGAGTTACTGATCATCCACCTGGGACGATCCAGAAACACGAAGTGGTTCCTGGGACTGCCGTTTCTATTTGCGTTGTGGATCAACTTTCACAGCTCATTCTTCTTCGGATTGGTCGTGCTGGGCGTTGTCGTGTGTTTGTCATTTCTCGACATGGAAGCCGGGTTGTTAACGTCGACCCGTTGGACGAACGAACAACGAAAGAGGATTGTGATCGCGTCTGTGCTCTCGATAGGCGCTCTCTTCGCCAATCCTGTCGGACCCAAACTGCTCTGGTATCCGGTTGATGTGATGATCAACCAGCCCCTGAATATCGGGATCGTGGAGGAGTGGCAGCAGACTAGCTTTAGCGATCCCCGCGGAATGGCTCTTCTAGCCGTCGGTGCGCTCGTACTTCTCGTTCCCCTCATGCGCCGTGTAGACTTGTTCGCATCTGAGCTTTCTCTGATAGCGCTCGGGTTCGCGTTCGCGATCCGGCACGAACGCATGCTGTTTGTTTTCGGCATCCTGGCTGCGCCAGTGTTGTGCCGGCTGCTCGCGACAGCTTGGGACAGATACGATCCAAGACGTGACAGTGTTTTGGCGAGTGGAGTCATGCTTGGCCTGGTTGCCTGCGTGACGGTGTTTTCGGTTCCTGGTCGTCAGAATTTAGAGCAACAGGTGGAAAAGGCAAATCCTGCGAAGGCGCTTCGATTCCTGCGGAAATCTGGACTCACCGGGCCCATGCTGAATGAATATGTGTTCGGCGGATATTTGATTTGGGCCGCCCCGGAGCACAAAGTATTCGTTGATGGTCGGGCTGATCTACACGAGTCCGCAGGAGTCCTGCGGGATTACGCCAAGTGGATCTTGGTTCAGACAAGCGGAAGCGAGCTTCTTGACAAGTATGCAATCCGAATTTGCCTTCTGTCGCGAAACGCTCCGATGACGCGTGTATTGCCGTTGTTGCCCGGATGGAAGCAGGCCTATTCAGACGAACTCGCTGTGGTCTTTGCGCGACAGTAGCACCGGTGGGCACGCGCTTTGCCGGTTGAGGGCCGGACGTAGGTTGGACGTCGGGCTGCGGTTTCTAGCGAGAATTGGCCTGTGACTTCTGTTTTGGGAGGATCGAAGCGTAAGTGCTGTGGATGGCTCTGTGGCTGCTATCAAGATAAGTTTTGCGGCGGTTTCGCACCGACCGGTCTGCGAGCCAACGACCAGTGTAATGAGAAGAAAAGACGGGCTGCACTGGTATTGGCAGTTAG
>JBJMGJ010000190.1:0-6242 GCA_045807965.1 Bryobacteraceae bacterium
GAACGGACTGACGCAAATCAAAATCTGGCCCGGCGAAGTCCCGGACCCCAAGCCGGCCGCCGGCGCCGAGCGAAACGTGACGACCCCGAAAGACGCAACACCAGGAGGGAAGCCAGTCTTCCGGCTGACCGATGTCGTGTCGCCCACAGTCACGCGGTATCCACCTAAACGGAGAAACACGGGAGTGGCGGTTCTTGTGTTTCCCGGTGGCGGCTACGGCCGGCTCTCGATGGACCTGGAGGGAAGCGAGATGTGCGACTGGCTCACTGGAGCAGGCGCGACCTGTGTACTCGTCAAGTACCGTGTTCCCGATTCCGGCCCCTACCCGAAATCGCCGGCGGCCCTGGAAGATGCACAACGGGCCATGGGCTTAATCCGTTCGCGAGCAGCCGAGTGGCAGATCAACCCCGATAAGATCGGAGTACTCGGCTTCAGTGCCGGAGCGCATCTGTCCGCTGCCCTCAGCACACACTTCGACAAGCGCCTCTATCCAAACCAAGATGCCGCGGATGCAGTAAGTTGCCGTCCCGATTTCGCGATGGTGATCTATCCGGGTTACACCGCCGGCTCTCCGGGGACACTGAGTCCGAGTCCTGACTTACCCGTGACGAAACAAACGCCGCCGACATTCTTACTCCAGACCGAAGACGATACGACAGCCCACGTGGAAAGCTCGCTCGCATATTACTTCGCGCTCAAGAACGCCGGAGTTCCTGTCGAGATGCACCTGTTCGCGGAGGGCGGCCACGGCTATGGCTTGCGGAAAACCGGACTTCCCGTTGCCGACTGGCCGGCACTGGCCGAGACCTGGCTGCGAACGATCAAAATGTTGCCACGGGGCGCTGCTGCCGGACAGTAGTGCCAAAGTGATCAAACCGAACTTTGAGGAGATTTGAACATGTTTATTTCCAACGCTAGATGGCTTGGGGCTTGCGTTGCTCTGGCCCTAAGCCTTGGGCAGGCCGCCTTCGCCGCTGAGATTCTGATTGCCGATCCGAAATCACAGCCGGAAAGTTTGACCGTAGCACCGGGTGGTGTGCTGATCGTCGGCAGCGCCAGCACACCATTCGTCTACAAGGTGAACGCCGGGGCCTCGACGGCCGAGAAGTTCATCGATGCCAGCGCCGAAGGCCCGGGAACGTTCTTCTTCGGCATGCTGGCGGACGCATCAACCAATACGTTGTGGACATGTCAGCTGACGCCCGTGCCAGGCAAAACTCCCGTGCAGCGACACACGGCGCTGAGGGGATTCGATCTCTCCACGGGCGCGCCCAAAATTCGCTGGAACCTCCCTGGTGATAACAGCATTTGCAATGATTTTGCGATTGGACCCGATAAGGCTCTTTACATAAGCGACACGGCCAACGCCAAGATCTACAAGCTTCCTGCTGGTGGTTCCTCGGCGGAGCTCTTCCTGGAGAATCGGGCGCTTACGGGCATCGATGGCATCACTTTCCTGAACGGCACGCTTTACGTGAACAACGTGTTCTCGAACAATCTCTACCGGATTCCGGTCGACGCCGCGGGCAAGGCGGGTGAGCCTGTTGATATCTGGATGGACCAGCCGGTAAAGGGGCCTGACGGTATGCGCGCCGCCAACGGCAATCTCCTCCTGGCCGAAAATGGTAGCGGCAAGATCTCTGTCCTTACCGTCAATGGAGACAAGGCAAGCGTCACGGTGATCAAGGAAGGACTCAAAACACCAACCGCGGTCGAGCCTGCCGGTGACACGATCTGGATCGCCGAGCGCGGTGCCGGAAAGGCCGTCTCGATCCCGATGCCCAGATAAGTCATCGAAGCGCGCGAGAAGGGAAAGTCTAGCTGAGCAGTTTGGACCCCGCGCTGACTCGCGCGAGTTGGAGCCGCTGCCTGAGGCAGCGGCTCTTATGTCCCATTTATCTGCTGATCTACCAGCACCGCAAGGTCTTCCGCGCTTCTCTCATCTGCGCAAGTACCGGCTTACTGCACGAATTTCACTTACCGCTACAGAGGCCACCCTGGACAAGCCACCACGGCCGCGCTCTTTCCGGTCGCCCCTCGGGGCGTCTGCCACTTTTGGGTCTCTGGCTCGTCCTGTTAGCAGTCTTCTTTCTCTGCCTTCGGCGATCTCGCTCGGGATTTCCGAGGAGGAACAGCCCGGGATGTTTTAAGCTGCTCCGCTGCGCCGTTTTTCGTCTTGCTGCTGTTCGCACTACCGCGCCGGGAAGTAATCCCACGAAGCTGCTCGACGATCTCATCCAGAGATAGATCGGCTAAACTCTTCCTGGTGCTCGCCCGCGCTTCGCCTCCGCATAGCTGACAGTAGGGATTATTTCCGCCACAAGGACATCGTTCCATGGCACCTCGGCAAAAAAGAAGGGCCGCCTGATCTCACTGTTTGGGAGACAGAAATGGCTTGAGGCGGCCCCCTCATGGCGGTGATGAAAACCGCAACGACGCAAACATACCAGTGCCGATGGAAGCGCAACAATAAGCCTGAACGGATTAGCCGTCCGGGTACGCAAATCTTCCAGTTGTCCTGGGAAGTAGAAGAAGAATATTGTGCAGAGTCCAGGTGCCCACCGTGAATGTATTTACTCTTTCGAGTAAAATAAAATTTTTCAGTGGTACTTAGCTGGCCATCGGACTACGATCGCGATTCTCACGTAATCTACGCCGTAGATGACAATTTCCGTATCGTACGCTGCAACCCCGCTTGGGATACGTTTGCGCTTGAAAATAACGGATCTGCCGCAAGAGAGAGCAAAGTACGAGGCGTATCCCTGTTTGCCGTGATCCCGCAAGATCTTTCCGTGTACTACGATGCCGGTTTCCTGACGGCCAGGAAACAAGGCCGATGGCAGCATGATTTCGATTGCTCATCAGCCCGCGTGATTCGCCGTTTGCGTATGACAGTGACGCCATTTGGGTCTGGATTGCTGTTTCGAAATGTGGTCGTGAAGGACTCACTGGCGCCGCCCTCCGAAGCTGGAGGCAGGTTTGCGGATTACGGGCGGGTTATCACCATGTGCTCCCATTGCCGTCGCGTCGAGAACAAGAAATCAAACGTCTGGCAGTGGGTGCCCGAATTCATTGACGGCATTCCGGCGGAGATCGGCTACCGCCTGTGTCCGGCATGCTGGGCTGACCACTACGGCGAAGCGGATCGAAGCGGGCAGTCCCCGATTTCAGCGGCGTGACGTTCGCTCTTCTCCGGCTATGTTTCTGAGAACGTGGCTATCAGTGGCAGGTGGTCTGAGGCAACCAGAGCCAGTCGTGTTCGGTGAAGATGCATCTCTCGCAATTTGAACTCAGGATCATAGTAGACGTGATCGAGATGCATAAACGGAAGAATACCGGGGTATGTCCTCCTGCGCCGCAAATGCATGACGATGTCGGCGCTTTCAAAATGTTGGGTGAGCATCCTGGTAGCCAGTCCGCGCGTCCACTCGTTGAAGTCACCGGCAATAATGCGTTGACTCCTGGTCTCGTCGCAGAGCAAGATTTCGCGTGAAAGCAGCATGCGTGCTTGCTCCCGGCGTTCCACAAACGAGGTCCCCAGGTGCACGGCAAAGAAGTGAACCGTATTGCCCGAAGCAAGCTGAAACGAAACACGGAGGCACTGCCGCTGCTCTCGCCCGCGTACCGTCAGGTGGTAGCTCCGCTGTGACAGGATGGGCATTCGAGAGAAAACGGCATTCCCGTACGGTTCCACTCCATGCTGCCGTGCGCAGCCAAACGTAAAGGGCACCTCGATGCGTTCTGAAATCTCCGCGGCCTGCGACAGCAGGATCTCCTGAGTAGCTACTATATCCGCGCGCAGATGAGCCATCACTTTCGCAATCCGTGCGGGACTTACTCTCCAGTCCATCCCTTTGCATTTATGAACGTTGTAAGTGCAAATCCGGAGTGGTGTCACTGTTGATGTTCCACCAGCGAGAAGAGGCGGTCCGCGATTCTGAAGCGGCTCTTCTCCCGCCACACTGAGTAACTCACCTCTCGGCTGTGCGAAAGATCCCGTTCGAAATCCTCCGCCAGGCGCCGCGTGAATTTGGGGTCCATGACCGCCAGATTGACTTCGTCGTTTATCGCGAAGGAGCGATAGTCGAAATTGGTCGAGCCCACGACCGCCCACAGGTCGTCCACCATGAGCACCTTGGTGTGGTTCATGGATGGTTCGTATTCGTAGATCTTGATTCCATGCTTAAGCAGAGATCCATACAAGTGACGGCTGGAAGCACGGGTCATCTTCTGGTCGTTGTTGTCCCCTGGCGTGAGCACTTTTACCTCGACGTTGCGTTCGCGCGCCGCCTGAATAATCGCTCGACGCGCGCTGTGAGACGGCAGAAAATAAGGGCTCGAGATGTAGATGCATTTGCGCGCGCTCGAAATCAGAAGCTGGAACAGGATTCGTGCCTGGGTGGAACCGGCCGATGGTGTGCTGCCGACGACCAGCGCGGGTGCTCCTTCACCGTCTTCCTCGTTCGTCACATAGTCGTCCCCCGCCAGGATCTCGCCGGAGACGCGCAACCAGTTCTGCGCGAACACGGCTTGCAGAGCGGCCGCCGGAGGTCCGTCTATGCGGACCATCATGTCGCGCCAGCGTTTGCCTCTCACGCCGTCCTTCAGCCACCAATCCGCAATGCCTGGACCTCCGACAAAGGCCGTTGTTCCATCTACGATCAGCAACTCCCGATGAGTTCGATTGTTGAACTCCGGAATGAATTTGATACGCAAGGGGTGATACCAACAAACTTCTCCGCCGGCGTCCAGCAACTCCTTCAGATAGTGTCGCGACGTGCTGAAACTGCCGATGTAATCGAGCGTCAGCCTGACGCGCACTCCCGCACGAGCCCTCTCGGCTAACGCGGTCACGTACCTTTGGGCAACCTCTCCCTTATGGAAGATGTATGCTTCCAGGTTGACGCTTGCCCGGGCCTGCGCGATGGCCGCGAGTTCCGCTTCGTAAAAACAGGGGCCGTCCGTCAGTACTTCCAAGGCATCTCCATGCAGCAGCTTGGCTTCTGTTAGAAACGCAAGCAGTGCGGCGAACTCAGGGTCGTCCAAAGGAACCCTGGGCTCTTCCTTGACCTCATAGCGCAAGCCACGTCCAAACAAGGCCAGGTAGAGTCCGATCCCCTGCAGCGCGATTGCGATCAGGGCTATGACTAGGAAGGCTGTATGCACGGCGGCTTACCGGCCTTGAAGCCGGTCGTGAGCTAGTGAAGCGCTGCGTTTAAACGCGGTCCGGAGTTGCGAGTCCAAGACCTACTATACGTTTTGTCGCCCTTGGCAGGACAACGTTCGACGGCTCAAAGTAGCCCCGCAGCGCGATAAAAGTTCTCGATGTAGCGGCCATCGATATCAGTGAATTTGTACTCCTTGGCCGCATCCCCGACAAAGATGAGTTGCCCTGCTTTTGTCAGAACGTTCTGATCGGCAGCCAGGGCCGCCACAGCGCGCCCCGTGTATTCGGGTGACTCCGCGAGATCGTACCGGTAGCGATCTTCGAGCGCGTCGTCCTTCATGTGCACCTGCACTCGCTCAGTCTTCATGAACCCTGGCAGCAAACCAAGTACCGTAACGCCGGATTTGCGCGCAGCCGGAGCGAGACTTACCACGAGACGGTTCAACGCGTAGTGAGGAAGATGCTCAAAGAGATCCCACTGCACATCGCCGCTGAGCTTATCCGGGCCAATCATCGGCTCACTGATCGCCACAATCATTCCCGAGCGCTGCTCCGCCATGATCCCGGCCGCCTGGCGAGTCGCAAGCCAGAACGCCTGTGGGCCGGCGCCCATGAAGTGATCCCAAAACTCGGCCGGCATCTGCCAGAAAGGCTCTTTCCAGATCGGATCGACGAATCGCTCGTTGCCGCCCCAGACGGCACAAACGAGAATGTCGAGCCGACCCTGTTCAGCCCGTACGCGCTGAAACAAAGCTTTCGTCTGCTCCGCGTCGGTGTGGTCCACCTGCACCGGTATGCCAAGGCCGCCCCGTCGCCTCACTTCTTCCGCTGTCTCTTCAATCGTCCCGGAGATTCCGTCAACTGGCAGTGGACCTCCGCGTATCGTCCGCCCGGTCACATACACAGTCGCGCCGCGTTCTCCAAGTGCGACCGCCACGCCGCGACCACAACCGCGGCTCGCTCCCGCAACAACGGCGACTCTGCCCCCCAGAGTGTCAGTCACAATTTACTCAGGATAGAGCGTTACAGCCTGTTTTGCTCGTCGAATCAGTCCCGCTTCAAGCGTCGGCCACTC
>JBJMGJ010000191.1:0-5959 GCA_045807965.1 Bryobacteraceae bacterium
CAGCTTGACTCCGGCAGAATTCAATGACGCTTTGAACTATCATCTGAAGAAATACGGACCGATGCCGTATGGTCAGCCGGTCACATCGCTGATCGACCACTCCACTTACACGACGTTCGGACACACCGACAAGGCGCCATGGATCACGTTGCACAGCGTCGGGAACCGGCCGCGTAACAATGCCATGTACCCGGCGATCGAAGACCTGTTTCGTTTACCCTCGCCCAATCCGGCAGTCGATCTGGAGCCCTACTACTCAAACTGGGATAACGCGATCAATAAGCCCGCCGGGGAGCACCCGGCCGAGAACTCGGACCGCGATAATTATTTCGCACGCTCCATGATGTATGGGTGTGTTCTTTCCGGCGGCCTGGTGGGACATGTGTATGGACACGGCGCCTACGACATTACGACGACGGACGAACCGCCTGGAGCCCGCCCTTACATTTGGACGGCACTGAAATACACCGCGGGCGCCCAGATGCAGTGGATGAAGAAGTTTTTCCTGTCCGAGGGCCGGCGTTATCAGGACTTGCTCCTCGCAAACGACGAAATCACACCTCGGAAGGCTCCAGATGTGCCGGATAACGGCCTGGATGGCTTGAGCCTCATGATGAGAACCAAGGAAAAGGATCTCGCGTTTTTATATTTCGAGAACAAGGCGCTTCGTGCAAGTTTGGCCGGCTGGGCCCCGGACAAGTCGTACCGCCTGACTTGGTATGACCCGCGGAAGGGTGAATGGGCGTCCCCCACCGAAGTGAGTGCGGACGCGCAGGGGATCGTCAAATTGCCTCCATTCCCTGGAGGGGCCGATATCGCTGAAACCGATTGGGCGGCCAAACTGGTGCTCGCGGGAGCGAACGGATCGCGCACGACGAGCACAAGCTCCAATTAGACGTAGCTTTATACCGGAGGCACAACGAGGGCGGCACGTGAGCTCCAATTGTGCCTTCCGGTGGTAACCGAAACGATGCATTCCGAATTCTGCAATTTATTTGCGCACTGCGCCTGGAGAACCACGTTGCTCTGTAAGGAGGATGAATGAGAGCTCGAAGCTTACTATGGGCTGGCCTTATCGCGCTCGGCTGCACGATAGGACTTTTCGCCGGCCAAGGATCTCGCGGAACGATCCTGGGCCGAGTTAGCGACCCTACCGAAGCGGTTGTTGCCGGTGCGAGAGTGGACGCAACAAACACCGCGACCGGTGTGCACTCCAGTTCCACAAGTAGCGCAAGCGGCGATTACTTGCTTCCTTATCTAATTCCCGGGACATATGACGTCCTCGTGGAAGCGCAAGGCTTCAAGTCCTACAAGCGGCTCGGCATTCTCGTTCGCGAAAGTGACAGAGTGACTGTCGATGTTCCCTTGCAGATCGGGGGAAGCAGTCAA
This sequence comes from Bryobacteraceae bacterium, assembly GCA_045807965.1. Lineage (GTDB taxonomy): Bacteria > Acidobacteriota > Terriglobia > Bryobacterales > Bryobacteraceae > Bog-105. Next base: position 1,390 of record JBJMGJ010000191.1, read on the forward strand.
ACGGTTGCCGTAACCGGAGCCAGCCCACAACTCGACACCTCGACTGCCTCAATGGGACAAGTGATGGACCGGCGCGCCATCGAGGATCTACCGACAAAGGACGGGATGCCGTTGGTGCTTGCAACGCTCGTGCCCGGTGTTACGTTCACTCCCCAGACCGCCGGCTACGTTCGTCCCTTCGACACAGCGAGCCCCTCAACTATGTCGGTCGACGGAACGCGGCCCGGGAGTAACGAATTTCTCATTGACGGAGCGCCCGATCTCCAGGGGCAGCAAATCGCTTACTCTCCAGCCCAGAGCATCGTCAACGAATTCAAGGTGCAGACAGCCACGTTTGATGCTGGCTGGGGATTCAACGTGGGAGCGGCGATCAACTTCACGACGAAGAGCGGGACCAATAGCCCCCACGGAACGCTGAGCTACATGATGTTGAACCCGGTCTTTAACGCGGATAAATACTTTCGCCTGGCCGCCGGTAAGCCGCAGCTTCGAACTCATCACCTTGATTCGAGCTTCACCGGTCCCATCTATATTCCCAAGGTCTATGACGGCCGCAACAAGACATTTTTCACCTTAGGTTACGAATGGGGTTACTGGTTCGATCCCACGCCGTACTATGTCGGCTCCGTACCCACGGCCGCCCAAAAGAACGGTGATTTTTCCAACCTCCTGCGGATCTCGCCCGCCTATCAAATTTACGATCCTTATTCCACGACGCCTGCCGGAAATGGCCTGTTCCGGCGAACTCCCCTGCCGAATAACGTCATCCCGCCCTCTCAACTTAATCCCGTTGCGCTTCAAATGTCGAAGCTCTTCGACCCGCCCAATCAACCGGGAACAATAGACGGGACGAACAACTACGTCATGCCGCGCAACATGCAGGACACGTACTACAACCAACTGACGCGGATTGATCACAACGTCTCCGATAAGCAGCGCCTCTACGGCCGCTACAACGTGACCAAATTGGTTCGCCCGGAGAATGTAAGCAATAACCTGGCGGACGGTGATAACTTCTACCGCTACAATCACGGCGCGGCTATAGATCATGTTTACATCGCATCGCCAAGATTTGTGGTTGACTCCCGCTATAGCTTCATGCGGTTCACCACTGGCTATATCCCAATACAAGAGGGCTGGGATCTCGCATCGCTTGGTTTCTCGCCAACCTTCATCAACCAACTGAAAGGGCTTGACCCCCGCGCCCTCAAGCTGCCTAATCTGACGTTCGCCAACTACTTTCAGCAGACTCCCATCGGAGGCGCCAATAACCACAACCAGCAGATCTATAACACGCACGAAGCAGCTGTCAACATCACCAACACCTTCGGGGCTCACACCTTGCGCTCCGGATTAACTTATCGCTCGTACCTTGAAAATGCGTTTAACCTGGGAGCTTCGTCCGGAGCTTTTACTTTCAACTCAACCTTTACCGGTGGGCCATTGAGCACATCGAGTGCGTCACCGATCGGACAAGATTTCGCAAGCTTCCTGTATGGATTGCCGGCAAGCGGCAACCTTCCAATAAACGACAGCTTCGCAGAAAAGCAGAGCTACTGGGCTCTGTACCTCCAGGACGATTGGAAGTTGAATAGCAAGCTGACGATCAGTCTCGGACTGCGCTATGAACTTCCGTCCTCGCTCACGGAACGGTACAACCGCAGTGTCGGGACCTTCGATCCCACGGCGGTGCTGCCTATATCGAGCCAGGTGCAGCAGAAATACGCTCAAAACCCTATTCCGCAAGTGCCGCAACTGAACGTGAACGGTGGTCTAACCTTCCCCGGGGTGGGCGGAGCTTCCCGTGACCTGTGGGATCGCAGCATTAAGAACTTTATGCCCCGGGTGGGATTTGCTTACTCGCTAACGCCGAAGACCGTGTTGCGCGCAGGATTCGGCATTTACTATCAGCCGCTCGGCATCACCTTTGTCAATGTAGATCAAACCGGTTTCAACGCGAGCACGGCATTTGTACCGACGATCAATAACGGACAAACGTACACAGCCACACTGACGAATCCATTTCCAAACGGGCTCAATCGTGCGCTGGGAGCCTCGGCTGGGCCTTCTACATTCCTGGGCCAGAATATTACCTTCTTCGATACGAGGCTGCGCAATCCCTATATGCAACGCTGGCAATTCGCCATCCAGCGTCAGCTTCCCGGCGACACTGTGTTCGAGATTTCTTACGTGGGAAATCGCGGAACAAGACTGCTGACCACCCAGGACTTTAACGCCATTCCAGCTCCGTATCTAAGCACTTCGCCCGTTCGCGACCAGACACGGATCAACGCCCTGAATAGCCAGGTGGCGAATCCGTTCTATCCGCTTCTACCCGGCACGAACCTGGCATCAACAACCGTCGCTGTTTCGCAACTGCTGCGGCCTAATCCACAGTTCAGCGGAATTACCGCTACCACCAACGCGGGATTTTCGTGGTATCACGCACTGCAATCTCGTGTCGAAAAGCGCCTATCCCACGGACTCGTCGGACAGTACTCTTTTACCTGGTCTAAAACCATGGAGGCGATCAGCTACTTGAATCCCACTGATCTCGCGCCCGCGAAGGTCATTTCCGATCAGGACCGGCCATTTCGTTCGGCACTCAGCTTGGCCTACGAGTTACCTTTCGGTCCGGGAAGGCAGTTCGGCAATTCGCTCAATGGAGTTCTGGGAAAATTCGTCGGTGGATGGCAATTGAACGGAGTGTATACCAACCAGTCTGGACCGCCTCTTGGTTTCGGCAATGCGATTCTGACGTGTGGTTTGAATCAGGTGACCTTGCCTGGCGATCAACGGAGTATCAACATGTGGTTCAACGCTTCTTGCTTCAATAGGACATCCAGCCAGCAGCTTGCCTCTAATATCCAGACACTTTCGACACGGTTTACGGGCATCCGCGGCCCGCGTATCAACAACCTGGACCTCTCACTGATCAAAAATATGCATGTCACAGAACGGCTAAGGGCCCAGTTAACAGCGCAGGCGATCAATGTCATCAATCACCCGCAGTTCACAGCCCCTAATACAACACCGACGAGTACGGCATTTGGCCAGGTGACCTCAGAGTTTGCGTGGCAAAGAATCGTAGAGTTCACGCTCAAACTGCAGTTTTGACCATGATTTGGAGTCGTGGCTTCCGGTCGAAAGCCCTCGGGGTTCGTACACTCGGACCGCGAGCCGGGCTGAGCGCGTGAGCACATCTCAAGCGATCGCGCCAGAGCGGAGCGACTCCGCTTCCTTGCGGCGGATATTAGCGCTCCTGGTTGTTTCTGTCGCCATCAATTACGTCGACCGTGGAAACCTCTCACTCGCCGCACCGTTGCTGAAAGATGAGTTGCGGATCTCCGCTTCGCAACTCGGAATGCTCCTATCCGCGTTTTTCTGGACGTATGCAGGATTCCAAATCATCGCTGGCTGGTTAGTAAATCGATTCGACGTCAAGTGGGTGCTCGCCGCTGGTTTCCTATTTTGGTCGTTGGCAACAGCTGGTACAGCAGCGGTCCGAGGCTTTGGGCTTCTGCTTGGGTTACGTCTCCTGCTCGGCATCGGCGAATCGGTTGCGTATCCCGCCTACGCGAAGATTCTAGCCAGCCGATACCAAGAGGATCAACGCGGATTTGCGAACGGCTTGATCGATGCGGGAACGAAGTGCGGACCCGCTCTCGGCACCCTCTTCGGAGGCGTGCTCATGAGCCATTATGGTTGGCGGCCGTTCTTCGCCGTTTTAGGTCTTGTCAGTTTGCTATGGCTGCCCTTTTGGATCAAGTGGATGCCACGCGATTCGCCGCTGCCTAACGCAAGAGATCACGCTGGCCCGAGCATTTCTGAGATTCTCGGAAAGCGCTCGGCTTGGGCGACCTTCATCGGGCATTTTTGCTCGAACTACTTTCTCTACTTTCTGCTGACGTGGCTACCCTTTTATCTCGTTCGGGAACGTCACTTCTCCATATCCACCATGTCGTACATCGTGGCGCTCACTTATTTCGTAACGGCCGCCACCACAACACTCACCGGTTGGATGGCCGATTCTAAGATCGCCCGAGGCGCAACGCCCACCCGCGTGCGCAAGACCTGTGCAGGCGTCGGACTGGCGTTTGCGACGCTAGTCGTCGCGGTGACGGGTATCAAAGACCAAGCCGGCTCCATCGCTGTTTTGATGCTCGGATGCATAGCGTTTGGGATTTACGCTTCGAGCCATTGGGCTATCTCGCAGACGCTGGCAGGCCCGCAAGCCGCCGCGAAATGGGCCGGTCTGCAAAACTTCATTGCGAATCTAGCCGGTATAGCAGCCCCCGCCGTTACTGGGTTCGTTGTGGACCGCTCCGGACAATTCTTCTGGGCCTTCGCGGTCGCGGCGGCCGTGGTCCTGGCGGGTGCTGCCGTGTACGTATTTGGCATCGGGCGCATTGAGCCGGTACGATGGCGCTGCGACGTAGCCGCGGAGAACGCATTGCCCGCAGCCCTCAATCCGACGACTCCTTGAATTGCATTCGGCTCAGATTGCCTCCGCAACCCGCACCTTCTCCGTGTGAAATCACCACTGAGTGCGGGCGGCCCGTCGCTAGAA
>JBJMGJ010000192.1:0-4211 GCA_045807965.1 Bryobacteraceae bacterium
ACTACTGGCACCTCCGGATCGGCAACTAGCCAATCAAGCACCGGCAGCTTCGCGCGGTCTGGCGGCAGCGCCAGCCGAGCTTGGGATCTCGATGAAGGTCTCTTCGATTCAAAAGGAAACTTCGTAACCGGGAACCTCGCCACCGACCGCCCGAACGTCTTCAAGCTCTACGGCTCATACACCAAAAGTTGGGGCCGTTGGGGTGCAACCGACATTGGCGGATTCTTCTACGGCGCCAGCGGAACCCCGCTCAGCACTTTGGTCGAGACCTCAAATGGTATCGAAACTTTTGTGAATGGTCGTGGAGACCTCGGCCGCACGCCCCACTTCACTCAAACCGACCTTATGGTCGCTCATGAGTTCAAAATCGGTGAAACCAAGCGTATCCGCTTGGAAGCAAACGCGACGAACGTCTTCAACCAGAAAACTCCTCGCGCCATCTTCACGTGGCTGAATCGCGGCGTAGGTGGAAACAACGCTCCTGATTCTTACATCAACCTGTCCAATGTGAACTTGTTCAATGGCTACAATTATCGCTCATTGATCAACGCCACTCCGGCGGGCGCAAACGCGTATGATCCACGGTACGGAATGACCGATCTTTGGAACACAGGATTCCAGGGTCGTCTGCTTGTGAAGTTTATCTTCTAAGCGTCTTCCCATTACAACCAAGAAAGCCCCGCTGTGACGCAGCGGGGCTTTCTCTTTTTAAGCTTCGAATTCCCTTGCCCGCTCCCATCCGGTGAAGACGAATGCCTCGAGCGGTTTCCGCGTTCGGGGCTGCAATTCCATATTGCGGTAATGCTCCGGCAGAGTGTCCGGATCGCCCAAGTACCCGAGCGCCCAACAGGAGATGGGATCGTACTCCTCAGGAATTCCGAACGACTGTCGCAGCGACTCGGGCGTGAAACCAGCCATGCCATGCGTGTGCAGACCTAGCGCAGTGGCCTGAAGAGAAAGCGTTGCACAAGCGGCGCCCACGTCATGCACAGCAACGCGGTTAGGCGAGCCGTTGTGACTGAAGGTCTTTCTGGCAATCGCAACGTACAACACAGGAGCAGCCTTGGTCCAAGCCTGGTTCGCTGGCGCGAGAGCCTCGAAGATCTTCTTCCAGGCTTCTTCTCCCTGGCGCCCAACGATGAAGCGCCATGGCTGTTCGTTATAAGATGAGGCCGCCCAGGATGCGGCCGTGAATATCGTTGCGAGATCAATGTCGCTGACCGTTTTTGCCTCGAATGCACGAGGACTCCAACGGCGCAGGATAAGGTCGAGCACCGGAACCTTCGCCCCGCCATGCTTTGCTTTTTCGAGTTCATCGAGTTGAGTCATCAGACAACACTGTAACGTGTGAACTCACGACAGATTCTCTTTATCAGCGAAGCTCGATGCCTTCGCTGATCTCATCACGAGCAAGGGCCACCATTTTGTCTGCGGTACGAAGGACCGCGTACCTCGGGAGCATAGCGATGCGAAAGAGCTTGAACAACATCCACCCGCTCGGCGCCTGCACGGTACCGATCTGCGGGTCAAGACGGCCAAGCGCTCTGAATCGTGTAGTTCTACGCTGTTCTAAGGGGGCCTCTAACGATTGGATATTTGTGTCTCGAGTGACTCGATCGAGAGTCATGGCGTAATCGGCAACATGAGATCGGCTGCCGCCGTGTCTCTAGATGGCACCATCGACTTCTTTTGTTTTCCTCATTTCTATTCTCCGAGCGTCTTCGCCGCCTTACTTGATCAGGAACGTGGCGGATTGTTCCGCATTGAGCCGCAACTTCAGGATGTGCGGCTCAAGCAGCTTTATCTGCCCGACACTAACATTCTGATCACCCGGTATCTGTCCAAAGATGCTGTTGTGGAATTGACCGATTTGATGCCGGTAAACACTGATACTGGTTCGGAGTCCGCGTGCGCTCACCAGATTATCCGCAAGCTCAAGGTTGTTAAAGGTTCTGTTCGGTTAAAGTTGCGTTGCGCTCCCCGTTTTGACTATGGCCGTCGCCCGCACAAAGCTTGCAAACAAGGAAACGCAATTTGTTTCCGGCCCGAGGGAGACGACCTCCCCTCCCTGGCGCTCCACGCCACTGTCCCGCTCGAAATCAAAGATGGCGATGCGTTTGCCGAGTTCTCGCTCAAAAAGGGCGACACTGCCGCTTTTGCCTTTGGCCGGGTCAGTGACGAAGAGTTGGAATCTTCTCATTCCCTTAGCGCCGAGTCTATAGAACACTGTCTCAACACAACCACCCGCTTCTGGCGAGACTGGATCAAACAATCGACATATAAGGGGCGTTGGCGCGAAATGGTCCATCGCTCAGCTTTAGTCTTGAAGCTGCTGTTCTCCCAGGAACACGGTTCCACGGTCGCCGCGATCACGTTTGGATTACCCGAAGAGATCGGAGGTACGCGGAACTGGGATTACCGCTATACCTGGCTACGCGATTGCTCGTTCTGCCTCTATGCTCTGATCCGCCTCGGACTTTCTGGTGAAATCCGAAGTTATACGGAATGGGTGCGGGATCGGCTGACCGACGGGCTCAAACACGAAGGAGAGGACGGTCCGCTCCGGGTCGTGTATCGTCCGGATGGGGGCAATCACCTCCGGGAAATCGAGTTAACTCACCTCTCGGGCTATAAGCAATCCCGGCCCGTACGCATCGGGAATCGCGCTACCGAGCAGCTGCAGCTCGATATCTACGGCGAGATCATGGACGCCGTTTACTTGTCGAATAAATATTCGACCGGGATCTCGAAGGATGGCTGGCAGCGGGTTATCAAGGTCATGGAATGGCTGCGAGACAACTGGAATCGGGAAGACGAAGGAATCTGGGAGTTTCGCGGCGGGCGCAAGCATCTCCTCCACTCTCGCCTTATGTGTTGGGTTGCCTTTGATCGTGCGATCCGGCTGTCGGAGAAGCGGTCATTGGATGCGCCCATCGCCGAGTGGTATGAAACTCGCAGGAAGATCGATGCCGATATTCTCAACAACTTTTGGGATGAAGAGCTTCAGTCGTTCGTGCAGGCGAATGGCGAGTAGTCTCTCGATGCTTCCCTGCTCCTGATGCCTATGCTTCGCTACATCAGCCCCATTGATCCTCGTTGGCTCTCCACGCTCGAGCGCATTCAGGAACGCTTAACGGAAGATGGCTTCGTGTTCAGATATCTGCCCGGCGACGACGGTATCACCGGTGGCGATGGGAGCTTCACAGCGTGTTCTTTTTGGCTCGTGGAGTGTCTGGCGAGAGCCGGGCAATTGGAGAAAGCCCGCCGTCTCTTCGAGGCCACACTTGGTTACGCCAATCACCTCGGGCTCTACTCAGAGCAGCTCGGAAGCAGCGGCGAGCACCTCGGCAACTTCCCGCAGGCTTTGACCCACCTCGCCCTGATCAGCGCGGCAACTTACCTCGACCGCAAGCTCGACAATGTCAAAGAGACCTGGGCCTAATTGTTGTCCAACGCCTCAACTTAGGTTTGCAACTTCGGACCGCACACGCAACACGATAGGCAGGTCAGGATCCGCATCTTTCCACACCATGAGTAACTCCCGGTAAGCGGCTCTCGCTTTGTCTTTTTCGCCGCTTCCCTTGAGTGCCCGGGCAAGTTGAAGACGGGCAAAGGGTCCGATTGGATCGTTCAGAACCAGCGCAGGATGGTCCAGTATCGTTCGAAAAGCTGTGATCGCCTCCGGATAGCGATGGAGCTCCAGATAGGCCAGGCCTCGCACATAAGTTGAATAGAAAAGTCCATAGAAGCAATCGAAGGACGTGCCTGTACCTGCAAGCTCATACGCGCCTCCGGCCGGAACCTGGTCAATTGCAACATCCGGTCGTTTTCGATTCAGAGCGATAAGGCCCCGAAGGGACGGCAGATATTTGAAACGGACTGGCGTGTCTTCGGGATGGTGTTGTTCCAACTCATTCGCGAGCCTCTCCGCCTCGGCGGACCGTCCCACAAGAGCAAGAGCGAATGCCGGTCCGTAGTCGGCGTCTCGACCGCGTGCAATTTGAAGCGCTATTCGCGTGTCTCGCCTCGCTTGCTCGGTATTGCCCACCAGTGCGTCCAATATCGCCATCCCGCCCTCGAAGCTCGCCGCTCGCTCAAGCAGGCTAGCCTGTTTCGCCAGATTCACGGCTTGTGTGTTGAGATTTCTCGCTTCTCTGACCCGGCCGTGATAGCCAAGCGTCAGTGCCTCCTGGTATAGAAACCACCCCTGC
>JBJMGJ010000193.1:0-5776 GCA_045807965.1 Bryobacteraceae bacterium
GTCCAGAACTTGCGAAAGATCTCTGTCAGGTTCTGGATCGGGATACCCGTTTCGAGCTGGGCAGGCTTAGCAACGATGCTGACGGAAATACGCGAGACCACTTGCCCAACAATGTCGATGAGCTGACTTCCATCAATGTGAACGCCAAAAGCGTGCAACTGACCATGCAGCGCATCACCCAGAATGGTCTGAGCGTGTGGCTGGTCTCCCCGGACGCTGTTGCTCAAATACCGAAGTTACGCGCCAGCGTTGATGAATCCGATTTTGAGAAGAAGCTACCCGAGACGCTCGTCGATACACAGTTCATTGGAACGTCGCTATGGGTATGGATGGCACTGTTGCTTGCCGCGCTTCTGATCTCCTTGGTCTCGCGGCTGCTGGGGAGAGCGTTTCTTGTGCTCTTACATCCGATTGCAAAACGCTACACCAAATTGCATGCGCATCGGCTGGAGGCGTTCGTCGACCCGGTGCGCTTCGCCGTGTCGGTGATGGTCTTCGGAGCGCTCATCCAGATTATCGGGCCTTCGGCTCTTGTCCGCGATTACCTTTATAAGCTCCTCACGCTTCTATTTGTTCTTGGTTGTGCCTCGATCCTCATGAGGATTGTTGACGTCATCTCCGACACCATTAGTTCAAGGCTGGACCCGCGGCAGCGAGCCTTTTCGTACTCTGTACTGCCGCTTCTCGTCAGGACAGTCAAAATCGTGATGTTCTCGATTGCGGTGCTATTTGTACTGGCAGCCTGGGGATACAACACAAACGCTATTCTCGCTGGCCTTGGAGTCGGCGGTGTTGCCGTTGCGTTGGCATCACAAAAGACCATCGAAAATCTCTTCGGCGGCATTTCCGTCATCAGCGATCGCCCTGTGCTTGTCGGGGACGTTTGCCAGTTTGGCGGGCAGATTGGAACCGTCGAAGACATTGGACTCCGCTCCACGCGTATTAGAACAGCCGATCGCACTCTCGTTACGGTTCCCAACTCCTCATTTTCGACAATGACGCTCGAGAACTACTCGAAACGGGACCGCATGCTTTTCAAGCCAACACTTGCGCTCCGGAGAGACACATCCCCCGAGGACATTCGAAAGATGATGGACGCGATTGCGCAGATCATGAAGGATCATCCCGAAATTGATCCGACCGGTGTTCCTGTTCGCTTTAGCAAGATTTCGAAAGAGTCCTTTGACCTGGACCTTTTCTCCTATGTACTGACGACCGACGGAGACCAGTTCCTGCGCATTCAGAACGAGCTTCTACTAAAGATCATTGAAGCCGCTACGGAGCTGAAAGTTGAATTCGCAGTCCCTATCACCGAAACCGTGCCCGCAACTCTTCAGCAGGCGGGATCGGCGCCCGCGTCTGCCAATGGATCGCGATCCTCCAGTGTCAGCCTGTAGCGCTACCAGTCAGAGCGCAACGATCGAAATAGAGTGAACACCGAATCGAAACTGATCGGCCTGTATCTGTAACCTTCGCTGCTACGGGACGATGTGGACGATCACGCGGCGATATCGGGCAAGAGGGGGAGTTCCTCGGTCAACCACGCGACATATAAAGTGGACCGTCTTAGGTGAATCTACCTTGGGAGCACGCACAGGGAAGTCTGCCAGCACTTGAGAAAACTGAGTGATGTTGATGGGTTCGGCAAGGTCCCCTCCCTCTACATACTCGAACCAGTAATAGCTGATCGAGTCGTTGTCAGGATCGTAAGATCCGCTCGCGTTGAGGTGGAACTCCCGCCCGGAATGGACCGTGAATTCCGCCGGCGTATTTTTCGCGAGAACAACGCTGGGCGGGTGGTTCGTCTCGCTATATGGCTTTGTGGTCCACTCCATACGCGCCGCAAAATCATTCTGGAAATCCTCTCTCCAGCGCCACAGCGTAACTCCGGCACTCTTAGGTAATAGCTTCTGATCCGCTTCCGCTGCCGGGCCCGCAGCTCTGCGAGAAACGCGGGCCATCGGCCCGGTGTACTGATCCTCGCTTGCGGTCCAGATAGGACGTGTGTCCGGCACGGGTACGACAACGCTTTGAGAAGGGACGCCGTCAGGCCTGGTTTTGTTGAATGGCAGAACTGGAGGCCTGTATAACGCAAATCGTCCGCCCCAGCCTCCATAGTTCGGGTGTGATGGATCATTCAAGCCATTTGGGATGAGACTCAAGAACGCAGGAGTGTCGCCCTCCATTCCATACGCAATGTCGGGATAAACGACACCAAGCGGGCCGTGGCCTTGTTGAATATTCTTGGCCAGCCACCCAGGGGAGATCATTTCCGGATTTGAGCTTGGATCGACGGAATTAATCCCCGTGTTGAAACCTGTTGGCGTAATCCAGAATAACGTTGGAAATTCCCTGCGGATCCAGAATCCAGAATCGTCCTGATCTCCGATCGCATAAACCCGGAGCTTGGAAACAAGTGACTTGAGCGCTTCTGCGTTCTCTGTTGATCTCAGCCTCCAAAGCGCCTGTGCTAGGGTATTCGCTCCGCCCCATATCGATACCCATAACGGACGTGAATCGTTCTTCTTCAGCGCGGCAATCAGCAATGCCGAACCTTCAGAATCTTTCCCCGGGCCGACCCCCCCAAGCCCAAACTTCGGAACTCCGCCTTTTGTGATCGAAGATAAATATTCCGCAGTCGGATAGTGCGGATCATGTCTTACGAGATTTGGCCTCACTTGTGAGTAAGCTTTCAACGCGTCTTCGATGAGCCAGGGATTCGTGCGGTCCATCATGAACGTCGATGTGGTCGCGACAAGGCCTTCGATGTCGATCTCGTTCGAGTACAGCAGAAGCCGAACAAGCGATTGACTGTCGTCGTTATCAGCACCCATATCGGTAAGAACAACCAGCCGATGTTTGCCTCCGTCCTGCGCAGGATCAGTGATTGGCGGGGCAGGCACGATGTTTCCTGCGTCAAGACAGTTCATGTTGCACAGCACAGCTCTAAAGGGCGGCTCAGAAGGAGCCTCTTGCGCCTGCGTAGCGCCAATCAGGAAAGCCGCAGTAAAGAGGCCAACAGCAATAGCGCCTACTCGCATCATGTTCATTTCCTCCCGAGGTTCATATGGAACTCGTTCTAAGTGGCCGAACGACGAATGTAGAAAGGACGTCCGTTCATCGCGGCAGGACTGCACTGCGGCGCAACTCAGACCAAGGAATCGGCACCAGGGGCTTGGCGCAGGGTTCGACCGTCCGCAGACCCCATCACGGCGATCGCGATGCTTGCGAATAGTGCAGGCACTCCCACGAGAGTGAAGACGGAATCGAGGTCCAACTTTAGCGTTAGCAGCAGTCCGCCCAACATTGAGCCAACGATCGAACCGAGGCGGCCCACCGCGTTGGCCCAGCTAACACCTGTCGCGCGACTGTTCGTCGGATAGTTCGCCGCGGATAATGCGTTGCCACCGACTTGCGACCCCGAAACAAAAAAGCCAGCGCAAAAGACGATCCCAGCCAGAAGCCATGTCCCGGTCTGAACTCTACCGATGAAGGCCACGCAAACCGCCGCAAGGAGATAACCGACGCAAAGGACTGCGTATGGGTTGAACTTGTCCATAACGCGGCCGATCGCAATCGCACCGGCCGTCCCACCCACCTGAAGCATAGCCGTGATGAGCGCCGCGCGCCTGATCGACAGGCCCGCCTCATGCATGAGCGTAGGCAGCCAATTGGAGAGAAGATACACCACAAGCAGGCTCATGAAAAAAGTGAGCCATAGGAGGAGTGTTCCCGCCACGAAGCCCGCCTGAAAGAGGTCCCGAACCGGTGTCACGCTTTTCGGCTGTGGATCGACAAATGTTGCACGGGTGAAGTCACGTTCCGGTGCAATGCGTTTCAGCAACGAAACTATCTCTTCGTGGTCTGTGCCACGTAACACAAGGAAACGCAGCGACTCCGGGAGCATCTTCCACGCGAACGGCAGCAGCAACAGCGGAAGCACGCCCCCTACTAGAAGCACGGACCGCCAGCCAAAGTCCGGGATCAGGCGAGCGGAAACAACGCCCCCAAGAGCCGAGCCGATGGTGAACCCACAGAACATGGTCGTGACGAGGGAGGAACGACGGGCCTGAGGGCAGTACTCCGAGGTTAGAGTAATCGCGTTTGGCATTGCACCGCCCAACCCGAGACCGGTCAAGAAACGCAGCGCGATCAACATCTGCAGATTGGCGCTGAATGCCGACAGCAGGCTTGCGATGCTAAAGATCGCAATAGACAGACACAGCGCTAACTTGCGGCCTTGGCGATCCGCAAAAGGGCCAATCGCAAGCGCACCGAGCATAAGTCCAAACAGCCCGGAACTAAAGAGAGGCGCGAGTTGTGCCGGGTGAAGTGACCAGGCCGATAGGATCGCCGGCCCGAGAAAGCCGATGGATGCCGTATCAAAGCCATCGATCGCCACAGTCAGGAAACAGAGGAATAGCAAAAGGCGCTGCAACCGGGATATCCCCGAACTATCGATCACATCCTGAACACGAATGAATTGCCGGTCCATATCCCTTGCTCTCGACGAAATGATTGAAGCTCTCCCCGACTGATGCAGAACTTACCGACTCACGTATACAAGCTAGATTGACAGTACACGTACGATCAGTATACTGTCAATCTAGTTCTCAGATTGCGAGGTGAAGTTATGCCGACCCTTCCCGTTAACGAACCCACTCGCGAGTCCTTCTACGCACGTATCAGCGAACAGAACCTCACTCCACTTTGGAAATCGCTAGCGAACCTGGTAACGCCCGAACCGGGTAGCCTATGTCAACCGGCTGCGTGGCGTTTCCAACATATCCGTGCAGCCATGGTGGAAGCTGGAACGCTCATTACCGCCAAAGAGGCCGAACGCCGCGTTTTGGTCCTGGAAAATCCGGGCCTGAGAGGGCAATCTAAAATCACGACAGATCTATATGCGGGTGTGCAACTGGTCCTGCCGGGCGAGGTCGCTCCCGCACACCGTCACACGCAGAGCGCGCTTCGCTTCGTGCTGGAAGGTAACGGAGCTCACACCAACGTCAACGGCGAACGCACGATCATGCATGAAGGTGATTTCGTCATCACTCCTCCCATGGCCTGGCACGACCACGGAAATCGCAGTGAAGATCCAATCTTCTGGCTGGATGGTCTCGATATTCCGCTGGTGCAGTTCCTCGACACGTCGTTCGCGGAGCACCTTGGACAAGATGAACAGCCATTGACGCGCCCGACAGGCGATAGTGACTCGCGATATGGTGCGAATCTACTGCCGGTAGATCACAAGCCGGGCGGCGGCAGCTCGCCCGTTTTCAACTATCCCTATTCCCGTACTCGGGAAGCGCTTGAGCGGCTTGGAGCCGCAGGGAATTGGGACCCATGCCACGGCATTAAGATGCGTTACACGAATCCGATCACCGGCAACCATGCCATGTGTACGATCGGCACCTTCATCCAGCTTTTGCCGAAGGGATTCGCAACCAGCCCCTATCGTGCTACCGACGCAACCATCTTCGTTCCAATCGAGGGAGAAGGCACTAGTCACATCGGCAACGACTTCGTGTTCCATTGGAAGAAGCGGGACATCTTTGTCATTCCGAGCTGGAGATACGTCCGTCATGAAGCGGCTACGGATTCGGTACTCTTTTCGTTCTCAGACCGCCCTGTGCAAGAGGCGCTTTATCTGCACCGCGAACCCGCGGCGGGCATTAATCTCTCGAGGTGAGTTGGAAGGATCGAGTATGGAAGACATTCACTTATCCATCGCCAGCATGGGTTCTACGGTACGGGAGATCCTGTGGCAGGTGGA
>JBJMGJ010000194.1:0-7723 GCA_045807965.1 Bryobacteraceae bacterium
AGAAACCGAGGACTATGTAACGGGCCGCTTTGGTTGAGGGCACCGTTGTTTTACGCAAGCGCACAAGGAGCAACTTTGCGTCATTTTGATCAAGAGTTGGAGCAGCTAAAAGCGAAGCTCCTCGAGATGAGCGCGCTGGTCGAGAGTGCCATTTACCGCAGCGTGCAAGGCGTTGTTGAGAAAAACGCGGCGTTGGCGGAACAGGTCATGAAGAATGAGTCGCGCATCAACCAGCTGGAGATTGAAGTAGACGATCTCGCGATCAGTTTGCTTGCGCTTCAGGCACCTCTCGCGGCGGATCTTCGCCTGGTGACCGCCGCGATCAAGATCAACAACGATCTTGAACGAATGGGCGATCTTTCCGTTAGCATTGCTCAGAGCGCGTTAGCTCTGATGCAGGAACCTGTGATCCGGCCGCTGATCGATATCCCGCATATAGCGGGACTGGCCCAAGGCATGGTTCGAAAAGCGCTTGACGCGTTTGTAAACCGCGATCCCGAGCTTGCTCGCAGTGTCCTCGCCTCAGACGATGCGGTGGACAACATGCGCACGGCCAGTTACCACGAACTCATCAGTTTCATGGAAAAGAATCCAAGCCAGATCTCACAGGCTCTCTATCTTCTGTCGACTGTTCGCAACCTGGAACGGATCGCAGACCACGCGACTAACATTGCGGAAGATGTGCTCTTTCTTGTGAAGGGAATCGATGTACGCCATCACAACGAGGAGCGTTCCACCATGTATCAGACGTAGGCCTGGGCCTCAGCCGAGCTTCTTCTTCAGCACTTCGTTTACCGCTGCCGGATTAGCTTGTCCTCGGCTTGCCTTCATGACCTGGCCGACAAGGAAGCCGAGCAGGGCTGTCTTACCGTTCTTATACTGCTCGACCTGCTTCGGATTAGCGCTGATCGCCTCGTCGGCAAGCGCTTCGAGAGCACTGCTATCGGAGATCTGACGTAGACCTTCGCGATCCATGATCGCGGATGCCGACTCTCCCGATTCGAACATCTTCGGAAGGATTTCTTTGGCTAGTTTGCCGGACAGTTCTCCGCTTCCAATCAGCTTCACCAGTTCTCCCAGGTGTTGGGCACTCACGGGCGAGGTCGAGAGGTCTTTACCGGCCGCTTTCAGAAGCCCCATAAGATCGCCGATCACCCAGTTCGCGGTAGCCCTACCATCCCCACCGACGGCGGCAGCTTGCTCGAAGTAATCGCCCGTTGCTCGCTCCATTGTTAGTACTTGGGCATCGTATTCACGTAACCCGTAATTATTTACGAAGCGCTCCCGGCGGTCCGCTGGAAGTTCCGGTAACCGCGACTTCACTTCACCCAGCCAGTGTTCGCTGACGCGCAGAGGAACCAGATCCGGTTCCGGGAAATAACGGTAGTCGTGCGCTTGCTCTTTGCTGCGCATTCCAACCGTTCTACCCGTTTCAACATTGAACAGCCGAGTCTCCTGAGCGACCGATCCGCCCGACTCGATCAGATCAATCTGCCGCTCGATTTCATACTCGACCGCCTGCTTCAGAAATCGAAACGAGTTCAGATTCTTGATTTCGGCCTTGGTCCCGAACTTCTCCGCCCCACGCAGACGGACGGAGACGTTGGCGTCACATCGCAGTTGCCCCTTTTCCATGTCGCAGTCGGAAACGCCGACGTACTGAATGACTTGCTTCAGCTCAGTTACGTACGCGTAGGCCTCGTCGGACGACCTCATGTCGGGCTCACTCACAATTTCGATTAAAGGAGTTCCGGACCGATTCAGGTCCACATACGTGTATCGATCCGAGTCTTTGAATCCGTCGTGGATGCTCTTTCCGGCATCGTCTTCCATATGGACCCGTGTGACACCGATGCGCTTTTTGCTATCTGGCAACAGAATGTCGAGATAGCCGTGTTCGGCCAGCGGCTGATCGTATTGCGAGATCTGGTAGCCCTTGGGGAGATCCGGATAGAAATAGTTCTTGCGGGCAAACCGCGAGAACGGGTTAATGCGGCAATGTAGCGCCAGCGCCGCACTGATGGCCGACTCTACCGCCTGGCGGCTCAACACCGGCAGGGCGCCGGGAAGCCCGAGGCAAACCGGGCACACATTGGTGTTCGGAGCCGCTCCAAACTCAACAGGACAACTGCAGAAGATTTTCGTCTTCGTACTCAGCTGAACGTGTACCTCGAGACCTATCACGGGCTCATACTTGGTGAGGATTTCTTCGGGTACAGCGAGTGCGGACATGCTCTGATTGTAAAGCTCCCAGACCGGGGTCTATCCATGCGGCAGGGGTGATGCGTGTACACGGATTGGTCTTCCGGGCCCAGATAGCGAGACCAACGCTGACGGCCGTCAGCAAACCTGGCGGAAGCGCTCGGCACCTTCGCCGTAAACGGGTACTTACAAATCGGATTCTGCGGTCACCAGCCCTCTATCGCGAACCATTACATACCGACAGCCAGCCTTTCTCTGCTCTGCGATCCTTCTACCGGTCTGGAACTTGGCCGCATCAGAACCGTTTTGCGGCGGGAACGGAAGAGGGACGGCGGCGGATCAGGTTTTCAGCGATAATCAGCTTTGTCCGGGACAAACCTAGAACGGGAGCGGCCTTTTCTGGGCAGACCAGTCGCCTCGTTGTATAATTTCTCTTTGGGTTCCAAGAGCGTCTAGACGTGTGTCTTGTTGACGCTTTTCCGCCGGCCGCCCAAATGGATCCGGCAAACCCGCCCGAAAGAATCTCAGAGGACCTCAGATGCCAAAACGTACATTCCAGCCGAACAACCGCAAGCGCGCCAAAACGCATGGGTTTCGCGTTCGCATGAAAACGGCTGACGGCCGGGCGGTATTATCGCGCCGGCGTGCCAAGGGGCGCCATAAGCTCAGTGTGAGCGACGAACCAGCGGTGCGTTACTCCAAGTAACTAGTACCTCTTTGTTTGCCCGCTGTCACTGCCTAAAATCAGCCGGGTACTTCGCAGGGCGGAGTTCCGGGACACGTACAACCGAGGAACCCGCCTCACCAGCCGGTTCTTTGTGGCGTTCTGTCTTTGCACCGGCAACACTCAACAGCCTGTTCGCTTCGGCTTTACGACCCCAAGAGCCTTGGGCAAAGCCGTTGTTCGCAACCGAATCAAACGGAGAATTCGCGAGGCCGTCCGGCAGGAACTGGCCGCTTTCCCCGATAATTGGATTATCGTCATTAATCCTCGCCGTAGCACCCTCACGGCGGGGTTTACTGATCTGCGCTGTGAATTAAGACGGGTTCTGGAAAAGTGCAAGTAGTCCTACTCGGTATCCTGAAAGGGTACAAGCTTTTCATCTCTCCGCTTTTGCCGTCGGCTTGCCGCTACGCCCCAACCTGTTCCGAGTACATGATGGATGCGGTTGCAAAGTATGGGGTGTGCAAAGGCGTATGGAAGGGTTTACTGCGCTTGGGCCGTTGCCATCCGTTTCACGACGGTGGCTACGATCCGGTCCATTAGACGCTATTAAGAGATTCAATTATGTCCACCAATATCGGCAGCGTGCCTCCGAAGCCGCCTTCGTTCGAGAAGCGCCTGCCACTAGCACTGGCGCTCATGATGCTGGTGCTGCTTGCTTCCCAATACTTTTTCAAACCTGCGCCGGGACCGAAACCGGCCACCCCGGTCAACAAAGAGCAGGCGGCCAAGGTCACGGACAAGCCGGCGGCCGCAAGCACCGCGGCACCGCCGATCATGGCTGCGGGCCCTGGCGGCGCACATGTTTCCGCCTCCTCCGAGACTGACACGACGATTGACACTGCGCTCTATCGGGTAGTCTTTTCCAACCGTGGCGCGGTGATAAAAAGTTGGGTTCTTAAACGGTATCGTGATGAATCCGGCAAGCCTTTAGAACTGATCAACCAGGCCGCCACCGATGTTCTCCGGCCGTTCGCGATTGAACTGAAGGATCAGAAGCTTACGGTCGATCCGAACACGGTCCTCTACAAAAGCAAGGTCTCCGGGGACGACACCGGTGTGGATTTCGATTTCGCGGATAGCAGCTCCACGATTCACAAGTCCTTTTCGTTCGGCAAGGACAGCTATCTGGCCGAAGTGAAATCCCAGATTCTGGTTAATAACAACCCGATCCCGCACTTCCTGTTGTGGCGAGGCGGCTTTGGCGACCTGCGGGTAAGCAACGCCGCCGCGTCACAGCACACCGTCCGTTACGATCCAGGCGCCGGAAAGCTTGTCACGAAAACAACTAAGGACGCAAAGGACGGCCCGGTTACGGACTCGGGGAACTACACCTTTGCCGGCCTCGAAGATACATTCTTTGCGGCCGTTGCTCTTCCGAATGGTTCGTCTTCTTTAGAGGTACGTACCTTTAGCGATTCGGTGAAGCTGCCCAAAGAAGATAAGCCATCCAGCTTCATCGGCGCAGGACTCTCGACGGGGGCCCAGAACGACTTTTCTCTGTTCGTGGGTCCCAAAGATATCGATATTCTGCAGAAAGTTAATCCCAAGCTGGGCCAGATTGTGGATTGGGGCTTTTTCGGGATTTTGGCCCACCCGCTCTTCACATCCCTGAACTGGGTTCACGATCACTGGACCGGGAACTATGGATGGGCGATCATCCTTGTCACCCTCATCATCAACCTCGCACTGTTCCCGTTACGGCTCTCAAGCTTAAAGTCGGCGCGCAAGATGCAGAAGCTTCAGCCGCAGATTCAGGCCATCAACGCCAAATACAAAAACATTAGCCTTCGCGATCCCAAAAAGGCAGAGCAGAACCAGGAAGTGATGGAGCTCTATAAGCGCGAAGGAGTGAATCCGGTGGGCGGCTGCGTTCCAATGTTGATTCAGCTCCCGTTCTTCTACGCTTTCTATCGGGTGCTCAACATCGCTATTGAGCTGCGCCACGCCCCTTGGCTTTGGGTTCCGGATCTTTCCTCCGCCGAAACGTTGCCCATCCACCTTCTTCCGCTCATTCTGATCGGCACCCAGTTCCTTACCCAGCGGATGACTCCGGCCGCCGGTGTCGATCCGAACCAGCAGAAGATGATGCTCATGATGCCGCTATTCTTCGGCTTCATGTTCTACCATGCCTCGGCGGGACTTGTACTATATTGGTTGACCGGTAACCTGGTTGGAATCGCCCAGCAATTGCTTATTAACCGATTGATGCCCGCTCCTGCTGCTCCGGTAGCTCCAACCGCGAAAGCGCCCATGAAAAAGATCACCAGGAAGTAAGCCCGATGAAATACACTGTCGAGTCGCTAGGGCCGAAACTGGACCACTTCCTGCTGCCGCTCTTACAACATGCTGGTCTGAACGTGACGTATGAGCTGCGTACGCCGGACAATCCTCATCCTGAAGTAGAAAATCCGGAGGTTACGGTCAATTTCGCCGGAAACGATGTCGATCTACTTCTGGCCAACCGTGCTGAAGTCTTGCTCGCGCTTGAGCACCTCTCGATGGAGGCAATGCGCATGCCGCCCGAGGACCACTCGCTTATCTCATTCGACGCGAATGACTATCGTCTGCTTCGCATGGAGGAACTACGCATGAGTGCGCTCGCAGCGGCGGAGAAAGTGAAGAGGACTCATGTTCCGTTTCACTTCAACCCGATGACAAGCAGAGAGCGTCGGGTCATTCATCTTGCTCTCCGAGGCGAGAAAGAACTCCGCAGTGAAAGCGTTGGCACCGGTCCGGCGCGAGCGGTCGTTGTGATCCCGGCGGACATGCCCACGCCCCCTGCTCCCCCCGCACCTCCGCGCGGACCTTTTCAAGGTGCCCGCCCCGGCGGAGGTTTCGGGCGCGGTGAGGAACGCCGTGGATCAGGGGACGGACGCTTTGAGCGCCGTCCACGCTCCGGCGGTGGCGATCGGGGCCGTAGGGGTCCTCGCTAATCTCCTGATCGATGAATCTACGCGACACGATCGTCGCGATCTCCACACCTCCTGGCCGCGGTGGACTCGGCGTTGTACGTCTCTCGGGCGAGCACAGCCGTGGAATTGCTGAACAGATACTTCGGTTCGCAAACGCGCGGCCCTGGCGGCCCTGGCACAGCGAACTCGCAGATCTGACCGATTCCGACGGTACCGTCATCGACCAGGCCGTTGTGTCGTACTTCGAGCGTCCCCGCTCGTATACGGGCGAGGATGTGGTCGAGATCGCCTGCCACGGATCGCCCGTCGTTCTGCGCGCCTGTGTGGAGCGGGTTATTGCAAAGGGAGCCCGGCTGGCGGAACCGGGTGAATTCACTCTGCGGGCCTACTTGTCCGGACGCATTGACCTGCCGCAAGCTGAAGCCGTTCGCGAACTCATTGAAGCGACAACCTTATACCAGGCTCGCGTCGCTGCACAACAGCTGAACGGCTCGGTGTCGCATCGGATAAAGCCGATCAAGCAAGAACTGGTCGAAACGATATCGCTCATGGAAGCGGGAATCGACTTTGCCGAGGACGACGTCAGCGTTGCCGGCCCTGAGGAAATTCTCCGGCGCTTAGCTCCGATCCGGCAAGGAGTGGAACGGCTGCTCGCAACTTTTGACGCTGGCAAGCTGGTGTTCGAGGGATTTACGCTCGCAATCGCCGGTCGGCCCAATGTGGGCAAGAGCAGCTTGTTCAACCGGATGCTCGAACAGGATCGTGCGATCGTAACAGAGATTCCCGGAACAACCAGGGACATGATCTCTGAGTCCATGACTTTGAACGGCATCCCCGTGCGCCTTGTCGACACGGCAGGAATCCGCGAGAGTAGCGATCTAATCGAGGGACTGGGAATCGAGAAAAGTTTTCAGGCGGTTGCTGATGCGGATCTGACGATTGTGGTGCTGGATGGATCGCAACCAGAGACGGACGATGATCGCGCCTTGCGCACCAAGCTGCAGGCCAGCAATCCATTGCTCGTTGCAAACAAAGCCGATCTCCCCAAGCAACTGGACTCCGAACTTGCGGTTATCTCCGTTTCGGCTTTGACGGGCGACGGCATTCCTGCTTTCAAAGAGGCGATCCTGGGGCGTCTTGCCCCAGGGGGCCTAGCCGAACTGGAGGACGGAAGCATCACCAGCGTCCGGCATGCAAATCTGCTTCGCGAAAGCTTAGAAGCTCTAGACCACGGGAGGTTAGCCGTCGAGTTCGGGATTCCGCACGAAATGGTTTTGATCGACCTCTACGCCGCGCTCCGGCCCATCGACGCACTCACGGGCGCCACCACGGCGGACGACATTCTAAACCAGATCTTTTCGACATTCTGCATTGGCAAGTGAGAACTGCTCTGCAAGCCCGCCTTTCCGACGAACAGACTTAGCAGGCGCCCTCGCGAAAAAGAAGTGTCGGGACAGTTCGAAAGAGAATGTGCAAATCGAGCCAGACTGAACGGTTCTTGACGTAGTACTCGTCGAGCGAAACGCGGCCTTCGTAGCAAAGGTTGCTGCGTCCGGAGACTTGCCATAAGCCAGTCATTCCCGGCCGCACACTCTTGTATAGCTCGGCGGCGTCGCCGTAGCGTGAGATCTCTTCCGGGATGATCGGTCTCGGACCGACCAGACTCATGTCGCCTCGCAGGACGTTCCAAAGCTGCGGTAATTCATCAAGACTGCATTTCCGAAGCCACTTGCCAACCGGCAAGACGCGAGGGTCGTCTTTGAGCTTGTGTGTTAGTTCCCATTCCGCTTTAGCTTCAGGGTGGGTCGTCAGATGCGCACTCAAAGCTTCGTCAGCATTGACCACCATCGAACGGAATTTCCAAGCCGCAAACAGCTTGCCG
>JBJMGJ010000195.1:0-9361 GCA_045807965.1 Bryobacteraceae bacterium
CGCCGCGGTTTCGAAGTGAAGCCCGACGATCGGGCAGTGGTTATCGAAGATGTGATCACTACCGGGGGCAGCACGAAAGAGGTGATCCGCCTCCTGCAATCGCTCGGGGCTGAGGTTGTGGCTGCCGGGTCGATCATTGATCGAAGCGGTAACACGGCCGATGTGGGCGTTAAACGGGTGGCACTGGAAACAATGCAGGCCAAGACCTATGACCCGGACAATTGTCCCCTTTGCCGCGAAGGCCTCCCGGTCATCAAACCGGGGTCTCGACCTACCTGAGTGAGTAAGTGTGGGAGTGCGAAGGCTTCGTTTCCAGGCCGCTTACGATGGCACGGAGTTTCATGGCTGGCAGATCCAGCCGGGTTTGCCGACTATTCAAGGCATCCTTGAAGAGGTCATCAGCGGGATTGAGGGGCGGCATGTGGATGTGGTCGGTTCCGGCCGGACGGATGCCGGAGTGCACGCGCTTGGGCAGGTGGCCGCGGTCTCGCTCGCGAATTCGATTCCGGCCGACAATTTCCGTCGCGCAGTGAATCGGCTGCTCCCCAAAGCAATCCGGATCAGCTCAGTATGCGAAGTGAATGCGGAGTTCCACCCGCGCTTTGACGCAAAGAGAAAGCTCTATCGTTACCGGATCTTCCGCGAAGAAGTTTGTCCGCCATTCGAGCGACATTACGTGACCCACCATCCCTATCCTTTGGATGAGGCCGCTATGGCGGAGGCCGCCCCGCTGCTCGAGGGCGAACATGATTTTACGGCGTTTGCGGCAAGCGATCCGAGCGACTCCCCTGAGCGTTCCCGGGTGCGTCGCGTCTTTTCCTCTGTCCTGAAGCGTGAGGGTGCGATGCTCATGTATGAAGTCCGCGGCTCCGGTTTTCTGAAGCACATGGTTCGGAATATCGTGGGCGTGTTGCTCGAGGTAGGGAAAGGTAATCTGGACCGCAACGACGTCCTTGCCCGTCTTCAGTCTCCCCGAGATTTTCGTTCAGGCCCGAGCGCTCCGCCAAGCGGGCTTTTTCTAGTGTCAGTGGACTACGATGCCCCTGTTTAAAAAAATTCTTGTCGCCAACCGGGGCGAGATCGCCGTCCGCGTGATTCGCGCTCTCCAAGAGCTGGGTATTCCGAGTGTTGCCATCTTTTCCGAGGCCGATCGCGCGGCTCTTCACGTACAAATGGCGGATGAGGCGCTCCCGATCGGCCCGGCGCCGTCGGCCCAAAGCTATCTCGTTGGGTCCCGAATCATCGAAGCTGCTAAACGGGTAGGCGCGGATGCGATCCACCCCGGCTACGGCTTCTTGAGTGAGAATGCCAGCTTTGCCAAGGCCTGTTCCGATGCCGGGGTCAAGTTTATTGGTCCATCCTCGACATCAATCGAGATGATGGGTTCGAAGACGGGAGCGCGCGGAGTCGCCTTGGACGTGGGCGCCCCGGTTGTGCCGGGAACAGAACAAGGCATTCAAACTGTGGACGAGGCGCGTAAGATTGCGGCCGAGATCGGTTATCCGGTACTGCTGAAAGCATCCGCCGGTGGCGGCGGCAAAGGAATGCGCCGCGTCGACCGCCAGAGCGAGCTGGAGCAGGCCATTCGAAGCGCTTCGAGCGAGGCTCAAAACGCCTTCGGCTCGGGCGAGGTTTACCTGGAAAAGCTGATCGAGCAACCGCGGCACATCGAAGTCCAGGTCTTGGGCGACGAGCACGGTCAGCTCATCCACCTTGGCGAGCGCGAGTGTTCCATTCAGCGGCGTCACCAGAAAGTAATCGAGGAGTGTCCTTCGCCTCTTTCTACCGTCGTGCCGGGGCTGCGGAATGCCATTGGTGAAGCCGCGCTCAAGATTGCACAAGCGGCGAACTATTACAACGCGGGAACGCTCGAGTTTTTGGCCGATCAGTCGGGCCGATTCTATTTCCTGGAGATGAATACGCGCCTTCAGGTCGAGCATCCTGTGACCGAATGGGCCACTGGCATCGACCTGGTTCACTGGCAGGTTCGGATCGCTGCGGGCGAGCGGCTCACGCTCAAACAAGAAGATATCCAGTGGCGCGGCTGCGCGATAGAGTGCCGCCTCTATGCTGAAGATCCGGAAAACAATTTCTTCCCGAGTCCCGGCAGATTAGTGCATTATGCGGAGCCCGCCGGTCCGGGCGTCCGGGTGGATGGCGGGGTTTACGAGGGCTGGACGGTGCCGATCGAATATGATCCGCTTCTCGCGAAATTAACCGTTTGGGCCGAAAGTCGCGAGATCGCGATCGAACGGATGAGGCGAGCGCTCGTCGAATACCGTGTCGGGGGGATCACGACCAACCTTTCGTTATTTGAAGAAATCATGAAGAACGAAGCATTCCGGGCGGGACACCTCGATACCGGGTTTCTCGAACGATTCATGCACTCCTGGAAACTCCCGGATGTTTCAGAAGACACGCTTTTAGCAAGCATGTTGGCGGCAGCCGTTGCTGAAGCGAAGCTTGCGGCATCGCGAGCGGTCGTCCAAACCTCGACCGGGAGCGCCTGGCGAGAGAATGCGCACCGGAGTCTTCAACGGTGAAGTACAAAGTCGAGGCTGGAGGAAAAACATTCGACTTGGGTGTGCAAGACGCGGGCGCCTCCCTCGAGTACACGCTGTCAGGGGCGGAAGAGATTTCGGGCCAAGCATCGCTGGTCGCGATCAGCCCCGGCGTGTACTCGGTTCTTCTGGGAACGCGCAGCATCTCCCTCAACATCTCGAAACAGGATGGACGCTACGAGGCGACCTCAGGCGGTCGCCGGCTGTTTCTGAGCATTGCGGACAAGAGGGATCGCTCGGAGCGACAGCGGTCGGATGCAGAATCGGGTCCTGTCGAGGTTAGAGCCCAGATGCCCGGCAAGATTATTTCGTTGTTGGTTGAACCCGGCGCGGAAGTGACCGCGGGTCAAGGCCTTCTTGTGATTGAGGCAATGAAGATGCAGAACGAGTTGAAGGCGCCGAAGTCAGGAACCGTCTCCAAAATGCTTGTTTCAGAAGGCGAGACAGTGCCCGCCAACCATCGGCTCGTGGTGATCGAATAAACCGAGAATCAACCTGCGGTCAGGTCGTATACGCTGTACTAGCTCAAGCCTTGGCGGTCTGGCTGAAGCTGGCGATGGCCTCGCGTTCATCTTCGAAAACCGGGAATATTGTGTGAAGCTTTGTGACCTGCAGCAAATCCTTCATTTTGGCCTGCAGTTTCAGGAGTTTCACCGTGCCGCCCTGGTTTGCCGCCGTGGTGTAAGCTCCGACGAGTTCTCCCAAACCCGCGCTGTCCACATAGCTGACATCACCCATATTGATGAGGATGTTCTTCTGGCCCTGTGCCAGAAGTGACCGGATCTCATCACGAAGGATTCCTGTGTTCTCACCCAGCGTTATCTTGCCCGACAGCTCTACAATATCCACGTTTCCAACTTGTCGGGTCTTTGCAACCAGTGCCATGAATGTCTCCTCGCCTAAAGGTGGTACAGCGCCTCATTCTAACGCAAACATACATGCCGCCGAGTTTAGCCGGCAAGATCCCACCCTTAAAATGAGTGAATGAAGCTAGGGATTGACTTCGGAACGAACCGGATTGTTGTCGCGGCGGCAGATCGAGGTAATTTCCCGCTAGTTTCGTTCGATCTTCCGGACGGCTCAACTGCCGATTGGTATCCGTCTCTGTGCGCCCTGCGCAAGGAGGAGCGTCTTTACGGCTGGAACGCGTGGGAGACGCAAGCCGACAGCTCGTGGATAGTAGTCCGCTCGGTCAAACGGCTGTTGGAGGATGCAGGTCCCCATACGACCCTCGATCTGGGCGAGGTGAAGGTGCCGCTGACGGATCTGTTGAATGGATTGGTCGGCGGGCTCGCGTCTGCTTTGCAGGAGCGTTCGACGCTCCACGTCAAGCGGGGCGAAGCTCTGGAGGCGGTTATTGGTGTTCCGGCTCATGCGAACACTAACCAGCGGTTCCTTACGGTGGAGGCCTTTCGCGCCGCGGGTTTTAGTGTGCTTGGTGTTCTGAATGAGCCGAGCGCGGCAAGTGTCGAGTTTGGCCATCGCCAACGGCAAACAAAGACCAGCCGGGAAACGATCCTGGTTTACGACCTTGGGGGAGGTACGTTCGATGCCTCACTCGTGACTCTCGACAATGACGTTCATCATGTTATTGCTTCCGAAGGTATCGGAACGATCGGCGGCGACGATTTTGATCAGATTCTGGCCGACCTAGCCCTGGACGCCGCTGGCTTCGGGCAGAATAAGCGTGACAGGATCTCTGGGTCAGCCTGGTTTCGATTGCTCGAGGAATGCCGGACCAAGAAGGAGTCTCTGCATCCGAATACGCGTCGGCTTGCGATCGATCTTGAGTCCGTTGATCCAGCCTGGCCGAGTGTTCAAGTTCCTGTCGCCGAGTTCTACGAAAGAGCGAGGCCGCTCATCGAAGAAACCCTTGTTGCCGCGGAAGACCTGCTGAATAGGATTGAGCCGACGCAGTTCGAAGCTCTCTACGTGACGGGCGGTGGGAGCGAACTGCCACTTGTGTCACGAGTGCTGCGGGAACGATTCGGGAGGCGCGTTCGACGTTCGGCGTATACGCGCTCAGCCACGGCCATTGGACTTGCGATACAGGCGGATGAGCCCGGGAGATACCAGGTCCAGGAACAGTTGGCCCGTTACTTTGGTGTCTGGCGCGAAACGGATCACGGTCGTCGCATCGTATTTGACGCCGTCTTCGAAAAGGGATTGCAATTACCCACGCCCGGAGAATCTCCGGTCGTGCGGAGCCGTCACTACAGGCCGGTTCACGACGTTGGCCATTTCCGCTATCTCGAATGCAGTCACCGCACACCGGACGGAACGCCTAGCGGAGACGTCAGCTTCTGGGACGAGATTCGCTTCGCCTATGATCCAACTCTGAGAGACCTGAAGGATCTAACGGCAATACCTGTGCGTACTTCCTCAAGTGCCGGGTCCCGAAATATCGAAGAGCTGTACGAGTGTGATTCGGCCGGATCGATTGCGGTAACTATCGCAGATTCCACGGCCGGCTACTCGCAGCGCTATCCGCTGGGACGTTGGTCCCGTAAAGGCCAGACAATAAGGCAGAGCAACGGGCGTAGCCGGGTATCCGAATAAGCTAGTTCCGTCCGTTCTGCTCGGTTGGATTTCCGGTAAATGTTGCGGTCTTCCAGATCGAGCGCATGTGTCCGGTCAGGTTCTCGGACCGCTCCAGTAAATCTCCGAACTCTGAATGCCCGCGTGCGTCTGCAAGCCATTCGTCGTTTCGAAGTGTTTGCGGAGCACAGACGAAGCCGGCTTGCGTGGCGTCCTTAAGCGCCTGAATCGCGAGCTCTTTCTTTCTGAGATATGAGTAATGTCTGGCAAAGTAGACCATAGCTTCCGGTTCGCGAGTCGCGTCTGTGTCGCGCATTTGGGAGACTGCATCATCAGCTCTGCCCTCAAGAACAGAAAGCAAGGACCCCATGACTCCGGCCATGAGGTTCGACAAAGATTCGTGGCCGAGCCGCTTGCGAAGAAGCGTCACAGCTTGAATTCGTTCGCCCTTTGCAGCCCACGCGGCCGCGTCCAGATAATAGCCGGTGCGTCCGCTGTAAGTCTCGATGGTCGATGCGTAGTCCCCCAAGAGGAAGAGCGTGTGGGGAATGCTCGTGACCATGGTTGGATCTAACTCGGCTGCGCGATCATTCATATTCATCGACTCCTGCAGCAAGCCGCAAAAACGCAGCACCTGCACCAACCCGGCCAGTGTTTCAGGCTCACCGGGATGCTTCTCAAGTCGATGCATTAACCGAACCATAGCGTTACGTGCCTCGCCCGTATCTGTCTCAATGGGCGTTAAGAACTGGTGGGCGCAGCCGAGATCCGGATCAAGCGCATGAGCGCGCCGGAGTGCAGCGACGGCCAGTTCCACGTCGGTGAAAGATCCCCGTCTGAATTTAGCGAGTTGCCAACAACAACGGCCTAGCCACGCCCAAGCAGGAGCAAATGCCGGATTCTCGGCAAGGCAGATCCAATACAAATCCTTGGCCTGCGCGAGTGACGTGACCGCACGTTGGACCGTAAGCTCTTTGGCCCGAACGAATCTCTGATAACTCAGTGGCCCGGCGCCCGGTTCGCCTTCCACGGGCATCCCAAAACGGTGCGGCTAGGAATCCACTTACACTGGTCCCATGACAGAAAGTAAAGCCTTAATTGAAAGATATCTGCAAGCGCTAAGCGGCAGAGAAAAGACACCGGATCTCGTTGAGCAATACGTGGCCGATCCTAAGCTAGCCGAGCATATTGCGGATACGGAAAAAGCATTTCCCCGTTATGAACTGCTGAGCCAAGAGATGATCGGAGAAGGCGACCGCGTGGTTGTACGGGGAGAGTTCCGCGGCACGCATGCTGGGCCGTTTGCCGGGATCGAACCAACCGGTAAGAGCGTAACTGCCGGATTGATCATCATCTATCAAATTCAAGGCCAAAGAATTGTCAATCACTGGATGCAATTCGACCTGTTTGCATTATTTGAGCAACTGAGAGGTAAACCGGTCGGTGCTCATGGTTGACCGGAGAGCGGACCGCGAGGCCGCCGAATTCCATTCACTGCAACAGCCGTTCTAATTTCGACCCGGGGACGATCATGGTTTCATTTCGCTCCGGGCCGTTCGAAACCGACCCGATTTCAACGCCTGTCTTGTCCGCGAGGAGGTCGAGGTAGCGCCGAGCTTCCTTCGGCAGCTGGCTGAGCTGAGTGACGCCTCTCGTTGATTGCTTCCAGCCCGGTAGTTGCTCGAAGATCGGCTTGATGGCCATCATGCGACGGGTGCTGGCCGGCATCTGTGTCACCGTCTTGCCGTCCACTTCATAAGCTACGCAAACCGGAATCGATTCCAGTTCGTCCAGAACGTCCAGTTTGGTGATGATCAGGCTATCGAAGCCGTTTACCTCTGCCGTATAGCGAAGCAGCGGAACATCGAACCATCCGCAACGTCGAGGTCGGCCCGTCACGGAACCGTATTCATTGCCTGCCTTCCGAATCTGCTCGCCAACTTCCGTTTGGTCTTCCGAAGGAAACGGCCCGGCGCCCACACGCGTGATGTATGCCTTCGATACGCCGACGACACCATCAATCTTGGTGGGCGGAACACCAGTTCCGGTGCACGCGCCACCCGCGGCGGCACTAGAGCTCGTAACGAACGGATATGTACCGAAGTCGATGTCCAGCATCGTCCCTTGGGCACCTTCAAAAAGGATGCTTTTGCCCTCCCGGACCATCACATTGAGCAAATGTGACGTGTCGCAGGCCATGGGCCGGATTTGTTCCGCGAACTCCTTATATTGCTTTAGGATTTCGTCGAAGTTGCCGGGCTCGGAAATCTGGAAGGCATTCGCGATCAGTTCCTTATCTTCCGCGAGCGAGCGATACAAGGACTCGAAATCAGGATCGACCAGATCGGCGAGCCGGATGCCGCGCCGGGCGATCTTATCTTCATAACAAGGGCCGATGCCTCGTGAAGTGGTACCGATGGCCGTACGGTCCATGCGCCCCTCCGAAATCCTTTCGATGGTGCGATGGAACGGGAAGATGATGTGTGCCCGGTTGCTGATTCGAAGCTGGGACTTGACGGGAATGCCCGCGCTCTCCAGGCCTGAAATCTCGTCGAGGAGCGCCGCGGGATCAATCACCACTCCGTTGCCAATCACGGCCGTGACGCCCGGGCGTAAGATCCCGCTCGGGATCAGCTTCAACACAAACTTCTGGCTACCAATGAAGACAGTGTGGCCCGCGTTGTGTCCGCCTTGATAGCGGGCCACCGCGTTGAATTTCTCGGAGAAGAGATCGACAATTTTGCCCTTCCCCTCATCTCCCCACTGTGCTCCCAAAACGATCAGATTACTCATTGTTCAGCTAGCGAGACCCAAACCTGCCGATTGTAGCGCAAACGGAGAAAACTGGTTATAAATCATTGACTTGGCGCGTCATTCGCAAGCAGGCGGCGGCGGGCGCTATGCTACCCTTTTCACGATGCAGATGTGTGGCGTCTTCCGGGCATTGGGCCGGGATGTTTTTGACCAACTGATCCGCGGAGTTTCTATCGGTAAGTTAAAGACCTACCAGGTCTACGAACGTTTCAAGCTGCGTGCGCGTCTGGTCAAACTGAATAGCGAATCGCTTCGGAAAGCGGCTCCGAAATTCTGGTCTCGTATCGAGGCGAATGAAGAGGATTTCGCCACCGACCTCTCGCAGGTCTTCCTGTTGTCTCATCTCGACATGATCGTGGACATCCTGAACTTTCTCGGGATTCCGAATGAGCAGGGCTTTTTTGATAAAGACCTGAAGCCCGAACAGTATTTGACCGAGGGATGGCGAGAGCGTGTCTACAACGAATTCAGTCCGAAGTACCCGAGAGAAATCCTGCTGTTCTACATCAACCATCTCGACTGGGAGTTAAACAAAACGGAGCAGGTGTTCCTTCCGGCGGCCTGAGACATGGACGTTAACGAGTTCCAGGAATTAGTGAAGAAGGGGAATCTAGCGGAGGTAAAGACCGCGGTCCAAACAGATCCTTCCCTTGCGACGGCGCTGAACGCGAGTGGTCAATCGAGCTTTATCCTCGCCAAATATTATCGCCAGCACGAGACTGCATCCTACCTTCTGAGTATCCTTCCGAGTCTTGATGTATTTGAAGCGTGCGTGGCGGGCCGGACTGAGGCTGTTCTCGAGAACCTGAAGGAAAGACCCGAACTCCTGGAAACGCGAAACGGCGACGGATGGACGCCGCTGCACCTGGCGGCCTTTTTTGGAACTCCAGACTTGATCAGGGCCTTGTTGGGTAAAGGCTCTGCGGTGAATGCGCGGTCGGGTAACGCAATGGCGAATACGCCTCTGCATGCTGCGGTTGCGGGGGGCAAAACGGAGAACGTGGAAGCGCTTGCCGTTGCAGGGGCGAACGTGAATGCGCAACAGACTGGCGGCTGGACGGCTCTGCATGGGGCGGCCCAATCTGGAAATCGCGAGATGGTCGAAGTTCTCATTGCAAATGGAGCAGATTCAAAGGCGCGTGCGGAGAATAATCAGACTCCGCTCGATTTGGCGCTTCAAACAGGACACGCATCTGTAGCTGCTCTCCTCGAGCAGCTCGGGGCTTCGCTCGGCTGAGCAGAAATCAATGCTGGAAGCAAAACTTGAAGGGCTTCGGCGTGCGACTCTGGCTGCATTCGCCGATGCGGTTTCCACCGAGGATCTGGAAGAGACCCGCATCGAGGCGTTAGGGCGCAAGGGAACGCTCGCGCAAATCAGTAAAGAATTCGGCAAACTGCCGCCGGAGGAGCGCGCCAGGGTCGGAAAGCTCTTGAACGAGGTCAAACAA